>JALNZF010000021.1 GCA_023229435.1 Nitrospirota bacterium | reverse complement strand
TCTGTATCTCTTCAGGTAATATGAGAATTCAGTAGTTGATGATAAAAACGCCTAAGTGTTTGATGTTGGTAGTTAAAAGACGCTGGAAAAAGACAAAACTGGTTTGAGAAATATTGCCGGTTTTACCCAAAAAGTGCACATTTATGACGAATGGTTTGAGAATTTTCGTCATGGACGAATGGAATCTTAAACTCCGTTCAAATAACGGTTAATAGTCTATTTAAGGACCATTCTATACAGGTTTACCCGTGCGACAGTGACGCACCCCCCGTGCGACAGTGACGCACCCCCCGTGCGACAGGTATTAAAATAAGCGTTTGTAATGAGGAGATTGCATGGTAGTTCCCTCAGAATATCCCAGGCTTCCCTCCTCTTCATTGGTTGGAATTGAATAGTGGTAATAAGCCTTAATTTTAGCGATAAATTTCTTCGAATAATTTCTATCAGACGGGGATGTCATATTCGATTTAATAAAACGGGTAAGACGTTCAGAAGTAGACCACGATGCATCGGAGAACACGTATATATCAACAATGGCATATGGTCCAAGCGACCCCCCTTTTGTGGTTGGAGGGATGAACTTCGAAAGGACATTAGATTGTCTCGCCAACCGAAACTCTTCAATAAGCTTCTTTAGTTTTTCAGGAGTAGCGTTGTTTTGAGTTACAAGAATGGAGATCGCCGACTTTTTATGTTGTCCCGTGATCGAAAATTTAGGAAGATCTCCGGCAAAGAGGTGACTCCATGAAAATATCATTAATAATAAAACGGTAATAACGGAGCGTCGCATAATGTCTCCTTTGCTTAAAAACAATGATAAGTAACAGAGGAACCCAAATATCCATCGGTGCAAATAACAGATCCGTCGCTATCGGGTCCAGCTGAACAATTAACACCGTTATGGCCACTACAGGCACCGGCCGCAGCACAATTTGAATCACACGTGGCGGATGGCGCCCCTCCGGAACTTGAATCTCTTCCGCAAGAAAAAGCGCCTGTAAATAAAAGAAGAACAATCACGCTTTTTTTCATCGTTCAATCTCCCTTCCAAACCAGATAACTTTCCCATTGATCCGCAACTGGTCCGGATTTGTCTCAATTGATTCGTAACGATTGTTGTCGCTGATAACCTTCAGGCGCATCGAAGGATGCATCACCTGTATTCGCTTGATCATGATTGTTTGGTCGAGCGCGATCGCATAGATGCCGCCTTGCGGATCCACGTAGTTGCGCCCATGATCCACCAGGGCAAGATCCCCGGACAACAGGGTCGGCTCCATACTGTCGCCGCTCACACGGATCAAAGACATATTATTCGGATCACCGCGACGCTTTATCCATTCTTTTCTGAAGGCAATTTTCAACTCCACCGCGTTGTCGGGTATTAGTCCGCCGCCGGCGCTGATCTCACCGCGTACCTGTGAGACAAACTCATAGTCGCCAAAATCGGCCCTGTTCTCCGAGACAATGGAATGAACCGGCCCCTGGTCATACCCTCCGCGTCGCACAGCGCCGGTCCCCGTCAGCAACCAATCAAGAGAAAAGCCGCTCCTGTCGCAGAATGTGGACAAAGCCTCATAGGGAATGGTTCTGCGAGCCTTATGGTTGGAAAGGGCCGTCTTCGTCATATCGAAAGCGGCCGCAACCTCACCATCGGATGAATATTCACCTTCTTTTTTAATACTTTCCACTATTTGAAAAATATCTTTTTTCATGTTCACTTTTTGCTTGACTATAGTTCACAATATGATATACTCTCTACATGTTGAGGCCGGTAGACATAAAAATAAGACTCCTCAAAAAAGGAATCTCGCAAGCCAAGATCGCCAGGAGTCAGGATGTTGTTCGGTCATACGTCACACACGTGATCGCCGGCAGAAATAAAAACCAGCGACTACGCCAGGCCATAGCCGATGCGATCGGAATGGTCGTATCCGATATCTGGCCGAACGAAAAGAACAATAAAAGGGCTGCCTAAACCACGATCTATTGTGGTGATTGTAGCCCTTTTTTTTTGCCTTGTCTATGACGAAATCAAATAAAAAAACGTCACCTGCGACTAACCAGCTCACCATCTTTGATCTGCTGTGTCAGTCCGCTCCGCATCCATCCGGGTGCATGGACTTCCAGGCCGAACTCTGCTCGGCCATGTCTGCGGACATAAGGCATGCAGTAGACGAACAGGGCCGAGAGCTTTCACGCTACGACATCGCCGCCAGAATGAGCAACTCCCTCAACCGCGAGATCACAAAATCAACGCTCGACAATTGGACCGCGGCATCGCATGACGCCCACATTCCCGACGCGATCGAGATGGCGGCATTCTCCCGTGCAACGATCGGCCGGTGCGCCATGGAAGTGATCTCACGGCACGCTGGTCTTTTCACGCTGCCCGGACCCGAGGCGCTACGCTCGGAGATCCAGACATGGAAAGAGACGAGAAACAGGGCATACAAGGAAATCAGAAAAAGGGAACTACTTCTGTCGGAGGTGGAGCGTGCAAGATAACGTGACGCTGAAGCAGATTGCAGAGGCAACAAACATCTCTAAGAGGACCATAGAGCGCCGTTCCCTACGCGAGTCCTGGCCTTCTTGCGGCACCACCATCATCAACCACAATGAGACGAAGCTCTATGCCGTAAAGGACCTTCCCTCCGATATTCAGCAGCACTTTCATCCGGCTTCTTCATTGTTCTCCCTTCCATTGCCCCGCGCCCGAGGCGAAATTAATGATTCATCGGGCGCGGGGATTCTTCCCGCAACGCCCGCGCCGGTACCGGCCCGCATCAACGACGTCCCCGTCGCCGCCATCCCCGAGGACGCCAGGCGCACCGCGCTCGCGCGCATGGACCTTCTTTTGCAGTGGGAGTCATTCCGTTCCCGGTTCGATTCGCTCAACGAGGGCGACGAGGAATTCACGCGCTGGTACCAGACCGGACACGGAGCGCCGCATCTGCACAAAGTTCTCGGCACCGTCTCCACCGGCACCCTCTATAAATGGAAAGCGAGACTCGGCGGATCCTCCGACTGGCGCAACCTCGTCCCCCGGTACAAATGGTCCGGCATGGTGCTTCAAACCTCGCTCGATCTCGAAGTCCGGCGCATCTTCGAACGCTTCCTGCTGGACCCTCGCCGGCAGAAAATATCGCAGTGTATCTTCTATACAAGAGAAGCGCTCATTCATCAGGGCGTAGAGTGCGACGCATCAGATGCCGTGTTCTACCGCTACGCCGAGTGGTACCAGAAAACGCACAACGACGTCTGGACCTTCCGGCGCGAAGGAAACAAGGCCCTCGTAGACAAAGTCCTCATGTACATCAAGCGCGACGCCGGAATGCTCGAAGTCGGACAAGTTCTCGTCGCCGATGGACACCGGCTGAACTTCCAGATCATCAACCCCTTCACCGGAAAACCATGTCGAGCCACGATGATCGCCTATCTCGATTGGAAAAGCTACGACCTCGCCGGCTACGAGATCATGATCGAGGAAAACACGCAATGCATTGCAAGCGCCCTGCGCCACGGCATGATGAAACTCGGCAAGCGCCCGCGCTTCTGCTCCCAGGACAACGGCAAGGCCTTCCGTTCGAAGTACTTCACAAATTGCCCGTCATTCGAAGAGTCCGGGTTCGTCGGCCTCTTCGCCCGGTTCAACATCATCCCTGTCTTTTCCCTGCCCTACAATGCCCGCGCAAAAGTGATCGAGCGCTGGTGGGGCATCTTTTCAGAAAGCTTCGAGCGCCTCATGCCGTCTTACATCGGCGCATCGATAGCGGACAAACCCGCCTACATGCTGCGGAATGAGAAGTTTCACCGGGCGCTGCGCGGCGAATACACGCCTACCATCTGGGAAGCCGTCGAACTCATCGATCAGTGGCTCTCACTGTGGAGCACAAAGACCGAATGCCCGCACGTCGCCGGCAAGAGCATCCGGCAGGTATTCGATGAAGGCAAGGGACCGGGCATGCCCCATGATGAGCTGGATGACCTCATGATGGACACCAAAATAACCAAGATCTACCAGAACGGGATCCGCATGTGGGGCGAGTACTACTGGCACGAGTCGCTCTACGGAAAAAAGTTTGACGACGTCACCGTCCGCTACAGCATCTTCGAAAAATCCACCGTCCGCGTCTATGCAAAAAATGGCGCGCTCATCTGCACCGCGGCGCGGTCCGCCGATATGAACCCGCTGGTCAATTACCTCGGCACCGAGGCGGAGAAGGAACGCTTCAAAAACGTCATCGAGATGCGTGGCCGGCTGCGCAAGGGAACGGTCCACATGGCGCAGCAGGTCGAAGAAGCGCCGATGCCCATCGCCATCAACTGTTCGACAGGCTCACAGCAGGCTCCGCGCATCGAAGGGCCGCAGCCCGGCGCGCTCATGATGCGGCAATCCCAGGAAAGGAGGAATGATATCGAGACATTGAAGGCCGGTCCGGACATCATTGAAATGATGCCGACGGAAGAGCCGGCCCCCCGGCTGAAGCTGGCCATGTTTGAGTGCGATCTGGAAGAGCGGAATTTATAAGGAGGAGAGCAAGTGGTCAAGGAAAAAGAACAGCTGCAGAAATTATTGGACGCCGAAGTATTCAGCATGACCGCAGCGGCGCGCGGAATCGGATACTCGACATCCGCCATCAGTTCCTGGATGGCGGGCAAATACGACGGAGACTCGGAAGCCGTCCGGGTCAAGATTGCGAGTTTTTTAAAACGACATTCCGATCGTATCGCGGACCGTGAAGATCCAATCCCGATAATTCAGACCTCGGTCATGAAGAAAATTCATGCGGTCGCCCGGAAAAGTCATCTGCGCAGATGGATGTGCTGCTGCTACGGAGACGCCGGAATAGGAAAAACCAAAGCATTGCAGGCCTATGCCAAGGATGACCAGGAAGTGATCCTTCTCGAGACAGTCATCGGACTCACCGCAAAGGCGCTGCTATCGGACCTCTCCCGCAGCGTCGGCCTGGACGGAGAGGGCGGCACCCACGAACTCTACACCGAGGTCGTGAAAAAGCTGAAAGGCTCCGATCGCCTGATCATCATCGATGAAGCGGAGAATCTCGCATACAGGTCTCTCGAATATCTCCGGAGGATCTACGACATGGCCCAGGTCGGAGTGCTGATGGTCGGCATGCCGCGCCTCATCACCAACCTGCGTGGACGGCGCGGACAGTACGCGCAGCTCTACTCCCGCATGCGGCTGGCCGTGGAGATAGACAAGCTGGACGGCATGGACGTGCATGACATCGTGGAGAAGGTATTCCCGAATAGCAATGGAATATGGAAGTCTTTTTTTGATGCGTCCAAGGGGAATGCCCGCGTGCTCTCAAATCTTATCGAGAACTCACGGGACATGGCGAAGCTCAACAAAATCTCGATCACGGCGGAAGTCGTTAAGGAAACGGCAAAGATGCTGATCGTATAAGGAGGCACCATGAGAAAAACAGTATGCAAAAGACTTAGGAAACAGGCGCTCCTGGTCGCGCCGGCGACGAAGCGCACCAACTTCATCACGCGCTTCTGGACGGGGAAAACCAATGCCCAGGGAAAAAAGATCACCTTTGACAGAACCACGGTCGTCTGCGGCGGATATCGCCGGGCGTATCAGGATTTGAAGCGCGACTACAGGAGGAGGCAATCAGCATGAAGACATCCACACTCGACACAAAAGGGCTCTACCGCATAGCGAAGAGGCTCACGATGCTGGCAACGCTTATAAAGGAGCTCGTCCCGCAGGTGATTGACGAGATGATAAAGCTCGATAATAACCACAAAAACATCGTGGCCGCGCACAGGGCGCATACGACGATGGCCCGTTCGGCTTCGCTCAGGGCAGGCTCCGAAGGCAGGAAGGCAAAGTGATTCCCGCAACTCATCAAGACGACCCCTCACCCCGGCCCTCTCCCTCGAGGGGCGAGGGTGAAAAGCGCAAGGACTTCCGAGCCGTCAAGCTCGCGCAGCTCTTCTGTGATGCGGAGGACCGGGGAATCGACAAGAACGATCTTCGCAACCTCATCGCGCCGGGCGTCATCGGCCACCGGTTGTCCGAGGCCACGGTTGGCGAGGTCATCGAGGTCATTAGACACATTGGAGGCCGCGTCACATCGTCCGTCATCCCTCGTCCGTCGTCCGTCGAGAATTTCAAGGACCGCTTCTCCGACCTTGGTTACCGCGACGGCATGGCCACACCAGCGCAACTTCGGAAGATCGAGGCCATGTGGATGAGCGTCTCAAAGATGCCTAATTACACGGCCAAGCAAAAGGCCTTAAAGGGCTTTTTAAAACGCATTACGGGCGTAGAGGAACTGCGGTTCATAGAGTCCTGGCAGGTGCAGAAAGTCATAAGGGCCATCGATAGTATGAAGCATTCGTAAGGAGGAACAAAAATGACAAGTCGTGAATATAAAAATCAGCAGCAAACGGAACTGAACGAGGCGGTCCCGGCCGCGATCATGCAAATGGTCCTGATCGTGATCATTGCAATCGCGATCGTGGTCTTCCTCTCGCTCACCACTGTGCATGCGGGAGAGACGCGTCTTTCAAACCTTGAAACGTTTCACACCATCAGCACGCTCGACAAGCTGCAGAAAACGCTCTATCTGACGGTACTGGCCGCGGTGGATTACCACCAGACCGTGCGCTCAGTGATCGATCAGCCCCTGAAATATCACGAGATGAACCCCGTCCTCGGCGAACATCCCTCGCGCGCCGCATTGGCGGTCTTTGGCACTGTCGGCATCGCGGCAACCGCGCTCATCAGCCGAATAGATCATCCGTTGGCGAGGATCGTCGTTGATTCCATCATCGCAACGGAGCAGGTGAATGTCTGGGAAAACGAACATACCATGGACCGCCGAACATCGATGCCGATCATGGTCGTATTTTCAATGAGCTATTAAGGAGCGTGGAATGAACGGAAGAGACAAGCGCAGACGGCTGAAAGAGCGCCAGGTTCGGGGTACCCTCAATAACGGCATTCGAGGGCAGGCTCCGTTGGTAGTTCGGAGTCAAACACCAAATCCCGCAGGCGTCCAGGTGCAACAGAAAGCAAGCGAGCCGGTGCACGGAAAATACTGCCGCGTCCGCAAGGCAAAGGTGGACATCACGGTCTGCACCGTGCAGTCAACCCGGACGCCGGATTTATGCAAGGGGTGCGAATGAATGAACCATGGAAAATAGACGAAGCCACCGCCATCGACGAGCTGCAGGCGCTCAGCAAAAACGCCAAGCGCTGGCTGGAGGACAGAATCGGGAACAACCTCGCATCAATAACCGGCTACTGCGCCATCGGCATGGTGCAGAAGGTCCCGGCGGTATCGGACAAGATGATTGAGGACTTTAATAAGATCGGCTGCTTTGAGTTGCAGAAGATCAGGGCGGGAAAGGAGGACAAGGCATGAAGGCCGAAGACGCGATGCAATACCTGACGATCGTCATCGTGCTTGCAATCATCATCGGGGGCCTTGCGTGGATCTACTATTCGGGAATAAAGGAGGCGTGCATATGGCTATAGTCCACATAACAGGAGAGATGCTGTACAGGATGCACCGGCTCAAGCGGGAAATGGCGGAGAAAAAGAAGCGCTCCGGGGCGAGACGATCGAAGTGGATCCTCTTGGCCGCGGCCGCGATGTACATTTTAATGAGGGGGTGATGGGATGGGTTGCGAATACAGAATAAACGGAAGAGGCACAAGGTCGTTCTGCTATGGTCAACGCTGCGGGTTCCTGCGATCACTGACCTGCACCGAGCGAATTAAATTTGAAAAGAGCATCGAGAAAAAAAAGAAGAAGGTCCGAACCGAGATTGCGGAGATGGACCGGAGCATGCAGGCGATGAGCAGGGAGATCGGGATCTGAAATATTGATGGACCCCCGATTGAATCCTTCGGGGGCAGGCTTTAGACGAGGGGGACGACGGACGATGGAAATGCAAAGCCCGAAGATGTTCACCTGCGAAAAGTACAACGTCACCATGCTCGCCTCGAAGGCGGCCGAGACGTGCGCAAAGAGGTTTGAGACATCGCTGCACGGCCACTTTCATAACTTTGACAAGTGCCGGACCTGCAAGCGCGGGGCGGTGTTGTATGAGGCGGGGAAACATAAGACCGAGGGACGAGAGACCCCCGATAAAATCCTTCGAGGGCAGGCTTTGGACGACGGACGTAAAGGCGAGACGAATCAGGCAAAAGCTGAAACGATACAAGCTAAAGGAGAAACGACAATGGCAACGAATGCGAAAGGCACCTGCAGCACAAAGGACTGCGGAAGGACTGTTCAAAAAGACGGTCTCTGCTACAAGTGCTACAAGGCGAAGCATGGATGTGCGCCGTATCCCGGACAGGACCACAAAAAAGGAATTGTAAAGGTGAAAGAAAAAACGAGATGCCACGGCAAGTCAGTCAGTCAGTCAGGCAGGATATCCCTCTCGTCCATCGTCCAAGCGAAGCGATCGTCCCTCATCTCTCGGAGGTTCAGTCCCCCGGCAGCATCGACTGGACAAAGTACCCCAGGTTGCATAGCCGCCTGATCACTCTGGCGCTGGGGAAAGTACTCGAAGAGATGGAAGCTAAAGCTTAGATTCAACCGTGAACCTTGAACCGCAACTAAAAGGAGCAAAACATGGCACGACTCAAACCAAAGAACAGCATCACCAGCCGCGCCCAGGCCGACGCGGCGATGTCGCAGTTGAACACCATCGATCAGAAGCTGGCTACCTGGGATCTCGATGAGGCAAACGCGATCGCGCGGATCCGCGAGCAGCACCAAAAGGGCCAGAGGGCATCCGGACGCCCCGGCCTCGAGGCGGAGAAGGCCCTGCTCGTCAAGGAACTTGAAGCTTGGGCGGAAGAGGATATGTCCACCTGGGGGAAGCGCTCCATCGAGACGGCCTTCGGATCTCTGGGCTTCCGCGTCGGCCAGCCGACGGTAACGCTCATCAAGAAGATAGCCAAAAAATGGGACGCCGCGCTCGAGCTGCTCACCCTTTATCACGGCGTATATGTGCGCGAGATCCCCGAGATAGACAAAGCCCAGATCCTCGCGGACAAGACGGCGGGTATATTGGATGAGCCGCGGCTCGCCGAGAGCGGCCTGGCCGTGAAGCAGGACGACGAATTCTGGATAGAGACCGCCGCCAGCAAAGACCTCGAGGACGCCGCGAAGAAACTGAGGGCCGCATGATGGGTATACAAAGCAAAAAAGAAAAGGGGCTTTGTGATCGCTGGAACAAATTGCACCCCATAGGCACGGCGGTCGTCGTCAAAAAAGATGAAGGGCACAAACTATTTACCATCACACGTTCAGAGGCCTGGCAACTCGGCTCAGGCACCGCGGTAATTTTGGTCGAGGGCATCAGCGGTGGATACAAGCTCACTCGAGTCAGCGCTCAGAGGGAGGCAGCATAATAATGGGCAAGGCAATGCGTGAACAGAGAATCCTCCTGAAGGCGGGATTCGCGCTTCTGCGCTACGACGTGGTGAATAAAAAAATATGGAAATGTTCCAGTCCCGGCTCATGGAAGGTGCTGAACAGGTATGAGACACAGACCGCCATGATGCAGGCCTGGAAAGCAATGATGGAAGACGAAAGGAATCTGGCAGGTTGATTCGCATCACAACTTTAGCTCACTTTATGAACCTTAGTCACTTTAGACACTGAAAGGGGTTACTCATGAGAGAACCAATCGATCGTAAATATGTTTTCTGCGCATTGAGTCAGGAGCACGCGAACAAAGAGCACAGCCACATGGACGCCATGGTATTCCTGGCAAAGGACAAAGCCCTGCCGGATGTGCTGATGTACTACCAGAATAAAAGCCAGGAACTTGGAGCGAGCGTTGAGCAGCTTGCGGGCATCGCGCTTCTGATCGAGCGCGTCCTTCGCTACCAGGTGGAACATCCGGAGATGGTGAAGGTTGCGGATGTAGACGTTCCGGACATGGCGGGGATCCTCGAGGAGAATGAGAAGTAAGACGATTGCGGATACTTCGACTTTGCTCAGTAGAGCTTTCGGATTGCGGAGTGCGGAATTAAATAACGGAGAAAGGAGAAAAGCCAATGTCGTATTCGCTGAATCAGAAGTGTTACTCGTGTAAGAAAAAACCGAAGTGCGTGGACGGAAATGTCATCAGCGCAGCGGTGTCGATTATACACTCGCTCGGCCAGGAGAAGGGCCATCTCGGCGGCGGCTGCGTGACTCACGACTGCTCGAATTACGAGTCTGTGAACGCTACACCGGCAGGTGCGGAAGCAAAGACAAGCTAAAGGCAGAAATACCCCACAGTGTGGGGTATAGATCCGTGATGCGGATCCTGATGATGGCCGAACAAACTCAAATTCAAATAGACTTCACCGATCGCAAAGCGCCGATCCTCACCCAGGAGGAACACATTGTGTGGTCCGCCATCAGGGACCGGCTCGGCCGCGATCGCGCATTACTCGGCACGGTCATAGCCGAATGCGCCGGAATCGACTACGTCACCGTGCGCGCGATTATCAGCCACCTGGTAAATTTTCATGGCTGCCTCATAGCATCTTGTTCTCGCGGCTATTATGTCCCCGTGACGCCCGATGAAGTACAAACCTCCACCAGAAGCCTGCGGCACCGGGGCATCATGATTCTTCTGCGGGCAGCCAGGCTCCAGAAGAGCAGTATCGAAGATGTGTTTGGACAGGCAAAGTTGGAATTGGAGAAGGCATGTTAGATGAACTGGAAAAAGGGAAAACAGAACCTCTCATTCGGCCAAAGTGCGCGGCTGAAGATGAGCACGATTGGGATATCGAGTACGCAACGGAGAATGATATAAATATAGTTTGTCATAAATGCCATGAGTGGCGTAGCTATTGTCGTGAGCTTTAGCAGCGCGGGCGGAGAATGGGGCCAGCTGACCCGCAACGAGGAAGGGACGGGATTATGAGCGATAAACCTATAAAGTTAATGATAGTAGGATACGCATACGAAAGAGAATCAGCACTGATAAGGGCAATACGGCAAGCTCATAAGCCCGGCACTGACGACGCGGGTCAAGTCGGGTCGAGCGGTTTGTTGGTGCCCGCTTCCAAGGGCATCAACGCGACACCCGACCGTTCCACAGCTGGCCCCATTGGTTGCCCGCAGGACTCTAAAGAGCAAAGCGCGGGCGGCGTGTGTTCGCACTGCGGATGGCCATGTTGTACCGATGAGGAATTGGAATGGCATGAGGCACGGCCAATTAGATAGCCGCCCGCTCCTTGCGGGCAACCAACGCGGCGCTGACGCGCCGAGCGCAGCGAGGACGCTGTCGAGCGTCCTGGTTAGCTGGGGGTTGAATTTGCAGTATCCTCTTTGGACAGACAGAACATTGGTATGGTTCTCCTGCGGCGCGGCATCAGCAGTAGCGGCGAAGATTGCCATTAAAAAGGCAACGTTGCCCGTTGAGGTGCTGTACTGCGACACGCTGAAGTATGAACATCCGGACAATATGCGTTTTTTGGAAGAGGTGCAGGACTGGATAGGCCAAGAGATCAAGATTTTAAGGTCTTCACGGTATGCCGACATTATGGCGGTATTCCGAGGTGAGCGGTTTTTGCGAGGGCCACTCGGCGCACCTTGCACAAGAATCTTAAAGCGCGATGTCCGGGTAGCCTACTCTTCACCGGGAGATCAACACGTACTCGGATTAACGGCAGACGAAACGAAACGCATAGAGCGCTTTGAGATGGAAAACCCCGCCGTGTGGCCCGAGTGGGTTTTGCGAGCCGAGGGGATAACCAAGGCCGATTGCTACAAGATTCTGACCCAGGCGGGAATAGAGCTCCCGGCAATGTACCGGCTCGGATACCGGAACAACAACTGCATCGGATGCGTAAAGGGCGGGGCCGGGTACTGGAACAAGATTCGCCGGGATTTTCCCGAAGCCTTTGACCGGATGGCCGCACTGGAACGGTACTTAGATCATGCGCTGAACCGGCTAAAAAAGCGCCCTGTATTTCTCGACGAATTGCCGAAAGACGCGGGACGTTTCGAGGATGAGGATATTGAGTGCGGGACATTGTGCGTGATGGAAGAAGTATACAGCTAACGCGGAATTGACCGCCCTTGTGCGGTCGAATGACTGGTTTAATCCGGTCATTCGGAAAGGTGGAATATGCAGGTAGCGATTCGGCTGATACTTACTGGTGTTCTCGTTTATTTTGTTTGGTGCGAAACCGGATGGGCCACAGCAACAGCTATTGGTTTAATTGCATTAGGGCAGGAATTGACATCCTATACGATCAAGAAAATACTTGAGTCAATATAAAATTGCTCGCAAGGATTTAACGCGCGGATGAGTCGCGCAGCGAAGCGGAGTCACGCCGTGGCGTGATCCGCTGGTTGAGACGAGCGCCGGAAAAATTACAATGACCCTTCATTCAACCATCCAACGATACATAGATCGCCTGAAGGCAAAGAAGCCCACGGCGGATCCCGACAGCCGCCGCCTCTGGCAGGGCCTCGAGGTCGCCAACATCAACGCCTGCTGCAACGCCATGCGCCATGCGAAGGCACAATGGGGCATCACCCGGCTGGAGCTCACCTACGAAGGAATCCCTGTGCAGAAAGTCGCCATCAACTACTGCCCTGAGTGCGGAAGGAAACTATCATGAGCACATTAACCAAAGAACAGTGGGCGGAACTCGAGAAGAAGCTGAATTATCCATGGGACTCCGCGAAGCTTCTAATCGATGGGTATAACATTACGCTCATCGTTCATTTTTTAAAGGCGCTTCGAATGGAGATCTGCGTCTATGTAGACGGCTATTTAAAAGTCGAATACGTCACACACGATTGCGAGGAGCGCCGCCGTTTCTATCGAGCGACCATCAGAGACATCATGCCTGTTAAAATGCGGAAACAGAGTGAGAAGATAAGAAAGAAATTAGGACTTGAGCCGACAACGTACACAACATACTCCTGGGGCTGGACATCCTTCGCGGCGTTGCGTCGGCACCTGATCAAAAACAACGAAAGCATCGAACTCAAAGCGGGGGCAGCATGAGCAAAGAAACAATCTCCGATCGTCAGCGCGTGCGCGAGGAACTCGACTGGATCCTGGACTTGAAGCGCCGCGAAGTCGAGCAGGTCATGAAGTCCCAGACCAACCGGGGAGAAGATCTCTCCATGAAAATGATCTATGAGGACTGCGGCATCGAGACCTGCATCAAACTCTGGCGAAAGCTCCCGCGCATCTCGCTGCACATCAGCGAGCGGCCGCTCAACGAGCTCCGGAGACTATACGTCCGGCAGCACTTCAACGCCGAAGACCCAGACAACTGCATAAAGACCCTGGCCATAAAGCTCGGCGTATCCGAACAGTTCGTCTACGAGGCCCTGGGCGCGGACGAGAAGGAAGACCCGCGGCAAATGAAACTGCTGAAGGACGATGGACGATAGGACCCCCGATTAGATAATTCGAGGGCAGGCTTTGGACGAGGAGGAGTGATGGTAAGGAAGAAAATCGACAGAAAAGACAAACGCTGCCACCTTGATTTTGTCTGGCTTGCCGATGGCGAATATACGCACCTCTGCGCGCTGATGGAAGAGAAGCAGGTCCTCCACTGGATCCAGGAGCTGAACCTCTATATCGGATCCCACGGGAAAGATCCCTATGAGAGTCATTACTATACAATACAGGTTTGGGAAAGACGCGCGAAGGCCGGAAAGACGAAGGACCCCCGATTAGATCCTTCGGGGGCAGGCTTTAGACGAGGGACGCGGGACGCGGGGGCAAAGTATGCGGCCGATCGGATCATCGAGGAATTGAAAAATCCTCAGGAATCAATGCCTCGCCGAGAGGGAAACGAGAAAGTTTGGAGTGCAATATATGCAGTCTGTATCGCACGCAAAACGACCTGGCCAAAGCTGCAGGCTTGTCTCAAGGAAAACCCTGACGAAGAAGCGAAAATCCACGCGGAGATTGTCAAGGAGTATAAGCCATGAAAGATATTGAACCCTTCCTGGTACCAGAAGGTTCGGTCAGTCCCGGTGGAAAATCCGCAATTGGCATACGAGTTGACGGCCATGTTATCGCGTGGTGCATTGGGAGTGGCGAAAACCTCCGAGATGCAAAGGCGGCCGCCCTGCGGAATATCCGCATTGTTTTGTCACGGCTGCGAAAGCTTGATCCGCAGATTACGCAGATAGACGCAGATAAAAGTTTGAGGTATAATGCAGGCGGGTATAATTTAAACCAAGGAGATCAAATATGAAATGCAAACGATTTGCCATTTTTATACTACTCACCCTCACCACGCTTCTCTCCGCATGCAGCACGTACACCCCTCCACGGTATTCTATCCTCGCTGACAACAATGTGCAGCTGAAGCAACTCGGCATTAAAGATATCGCAGTGGGGACCTTTATCGGAGATCCGGAATTCAATGAACGGTGCAGGGCTGCGGGAGAGCTTTTCCCTCCGGACGGCCTCACCTATGCCGCATATATTCAGCGGGCTTTTGCCGACGAGCTGAAGATGGCGGGCATATACAATGCCGACTATCGGGTCAAGATCTACGGCTCTCTTGACAAACTCAGTTTTTCGTCTTCTCAAAATAACATGACCGGCTACTGGGACATAAGCATCACCCTCACGTCGTCTACCAGAAAAATGATGAAGGTATCGGAGCATTATAATTTTGCGAGCGGATTTGAAGGGGGATTGGCCTGCAAACAAACAGCTGAAGCGTTCGCTCCCGCGGTGCAGGAGCTGATCTATAACGCGGTGTCATCCGTGGAATTCAGAGAACTCGTGCGGTAGACGCTTGGAGTGTAGGCGACGCTATAAATATGAAAGCCCTTCTCAATGCATCGAGAAGGGCTTTAAAATTGCCGTTGAACGCCGTTTATTGCCCTTTGAAAAGGTAGCTCATCAACACCAATTTGATCTCTCCAATATCCCTCGCCGTGAGCGTCCGCACCGGCCGCGCCGGGATATGCGCTTTATGCCCCCGCCCGGCATCGCCCCCCGTCTCATGGATCCGAGCGGTCGGCCAGTTGCTGCCGACCTTTGCGCTGTTCCGATCAGAACTTTTTGTCCAGCTCTTCGCGAGGCGGCCGCTTCTTTGTAATATTTTGCCCGGCCACTTTCCCATCTTCTCCCGCTGCTTTATGGTCCCGGCCGCCAGCGCCGGCCAGCGCGGTCTACCTTCCCGCTCGAAGTTCAGCTCGACGGCCCCGGCCATGATACCCGCGATCTTCCGCATCGCCGGGGCAAGGTCGTCCCCGCGCTCCTGGAGCTGCTTCAGGAGCTGATGCGCCTCATCGTCAAAGATGCTGATGTCAAAATTTTTCATCTCCGAACTCCGAACTCCACGCTCCGAACTGTGTTCCTCCCTACAGCCCCGCTATGTCTTTATCATAGCGCGCCAGGTCCGGCGTCCACACCACCTTGCCGGGGTTATAACTCCATCCCGCCCCCGTCGCCGTCTGTCCGTTCGTTCGAGGATCCGTGTAGACCGCCACCGTGCCCATCTCCCCGGTCTGTCTTGAGACAAGCACGTCCGTTTCCGATATCCGTCCCTCGGATGTCTCAGGAATAAGCCCCATGCGCTTCACATCGCGCTCTGACAGAGCGCGTGTGCGGCAGCGTCAGCCCCAGTCGTTCGGCGGCCAGAAAGAGTCCCAGAATGGATCGTCGTAACGAAACACCTTGCCGTTCAGCGCGGCATGGCTCGGTCGGGTCTTGGAATCCATTACCGCCACATACTGGAACCACGGCCGGTCGTCCGTGTTCTCCATGTACTCTTTCCATCGCCCGGACATATATGACGTGGACATGTTGGTATCGTAAATCGTTTGCAATCTCCAGGCAGATCCCAATTGGACGCTCGACACTACGCCGTCGGCGTCAATGATCTCGGACTTGCCCCACCAGCCCAGGGCTTTCAGCTTCGGTTCAAGATTTTTCTGAAAGTCCCGCAGCATCATGCCGTCATCGAGCGCCTTCTGCAACTCGTCCCTGATCGTCTGAAGAACATCAAGCCGCATTGCCTTGGCCACGGTGAACGAGAGAGACTGCGCCTCCTGCCAAATCTCCTGCCAGTCCCAGGAGTAGGCGTAGCCCTTGCTCTTGAAATATTCGATCGCTTGCTCAGGGGGCAGGCCGATGGCGTAGAGGAGATCGACATCGCTTGCGGAAAAGTCGATGGACGATGGACGATGGACGATGGACGAAAAAGGCGTGGCTCCGCAGCCGGGGCAACCGTGGACCCGTCTCAACAGCGCCAGCCTATTTTTCAGCGCGAGGTTCATTAGAGATTTGCGATCACTTTAAACTCGCTGATGAGTGTGTGCCAAGAGCCTGCCGGCAGAGTTACAAAAGCCTGCAGCTTCCATATTCCTGTCGCGTTAAGATCGCCGGACACCGAGAGATAATATATTTGCCCGTCGCCCCCGGTGCTCTCGAAGGCTGCGTCCTTTTCAACCACGGTGTTGTCCGGCTTTTTAAAGATGATCTTCTTCACGGTCGCGCCTGATATGTCAAGGGGCACTCCGTTTTCGTTGACCGTCACCAAGAACTTCGTACCGATGTCGTTTAAATGCACTTCTTCCGTCATAGGTCCACCTCCAGTGCTACAGTCTTTACCAGCCCGACGCTTTGCGGGCACGCGCGGATGATTGCGCCGTTCACAATATCGCGCGTCGCCATTTCGCCGTCGAGGTCCATGCCTCGCGACAGAGTCACGCTGAAATTAATTATGTCATTGCTCAAGGTCCATCTCCATTGCCCGTCAAATCTCCAGAGCGAACGTTTTGACGCTTAACGCGGGCTCTCCTCCCACACCTAATTTCAGAGTCATGCTTTTTTGCTCATTCATGTTGATCGGAAATTCACTTGCAACAAGCCCGGCCTTGCTTACCCGAACTCGATGCGGCGTGCATGCGGTGGTCGAGTTGTTGTACTTTTTCAGGTTCAATTCAACCATGCCATTCGCGTCAGTCGTGAATGGGCTCCCGGTCATTTCTGTCTGCACTCCCGTACTTTGATTAATTTCCCAGACATTCACCAGCGCGCCCTCTATCGGAACCTCAGCCGGGGGATTTGCACCATTAAAACCTGAAACCACCTTGAGGCTGAGGGGATAATCAATGTACCGATAACACCCAGATGCCGCCGCCGCTATTTGGTTAATAGTCGCGTCCCATTTAGGGTTTCTGAGGGTACACGTGGCGTTTATCATGGTAAAGAGTGCCGCACTCACGGCAGCACTCTTCTGAAGGTTTTTAATAACCACATTGGCATTCATTAACAACACCGGTGCAGAGTGAGATGACAGTGTGTTGTCTGTAAAAATTGTAGGTGCGATAAGCATTTGAATCATTTTGTTCTGGAACGTAGTCCCGGTGATAACGTCCGGAGCATTTGTCTGACACATAATCAGATAATTAATAATACAATTACAAACCTCTGACCCTCCACCGAGCAGACCCGCAACTGTGTTTGTGCTGAAAAAAGAACTGCCATACATCAGGTGTTTTGTTTTAGCCGAGCCCCCTGTAGTTGATGTGGGAGAGTACCCCAACACAACACACGAAGCCGATGTTCCATAATTGTCAGTCGTCTTTTGTCCCCATCGGAATATGGATACAAATCCTTGCGTGGATTTATTTTGAAACGAACCAAGTGAATTATTTTTGTTGGATATTATTTCATTCTCGCTGGAGAAGGTATAATTAGCGTCAGCGCATTCAAATTCAAAATTTTTAACATCACAGACGAACAATGACTTGCCGCTGGCCAGCGTTGTCTTGACTAACAGGCTGCCCACCGTCGCATCGTCCGCGGCGTTCTGCATGGTCCAGTTCTGGTTCGTGACCGTGACTACAATGTTCGGACTCACGCCTGACTTTGCAAAACTCATGGGAGGGCCTTTAACTCCTGGCCAGTTGTCATTCTACCCCACGCTTCAGCCACAAAGATCGCCCGCGAAAGCCTTTCCTCCAGGGCAGAGGAGTCCATGTCAGGGTAGGCGGTCACGAGATCCTTCATGATGTCCTCGTAACTGGTGCCCTTATTAATGAGATCAATAACCGGCTTTAAAACGCCTTCAGCCTGCCTTTGAAGATCCTCCGCGCTCAGGGAATCGAGTGCGTCATCGAGTGCGGATTGCGGAGTATGGAGTGCGGAATTGGGAGAGACAAATTCAACGACGGCATCGAGGATACGCCGAAGCAATCCCCCCCTCACCCTACCCTCTCCCTCAAGGGGAGAGGATGAGAACTGCGCGGGCGCGGGCTGTTGTACTGGCAGTCCACTCCGAACTTCCAACTCCGCACTCCGCACTTCCGGCACAGCCGGAGCTTCCTCCAGATCCTCATCCTCCAGGGCATAGCCCTTCTGGTAATATTTTTTTGACAAGCGAAGTTGTGACATGCCGAGCGCCGTGGTCAACTTCTCGTCCCGCTCCGCAAGCTTCGTGTCCACGTCCTCTTCTTCGTACATGATGAAGCGCGGCCGGTCGGAACGTTCCGCGAAGTTGTATTCGCAGATCCAGTCGATCAGCGTGTTCATCGTGTCCTCGACCATCTTCTGATCATCGTCGCCGAGGTTCTCTCCCGTGTCGCCGGCGGTATCCTCGCCGCCCAGCTTGCCCGGCGTGCTCTCCGCTCCTCCCGAGTGGCCCAACAGCGCCACATTGATCTCGCCCGTGCACGCGCGAATGAGTTTGTCGTACAGATCGGCCGAGCCCGTGTTCTTCGTCTCCGGGATCTCCACCGAGGCATCGTCCGGGATCACGGCGATCGCATCCTGCACCATCTGCTCGAGCCGGTCGGCGAAGGCGTCGGTCTCCGTCTGGTTCGTCCCGCGCGGCTGTTTACCCACGATGAACGGCATGCCGAATTTTTCCGTGAACGTCACCCAGAACTTGTATCCGCCCTTGCGAAACGTCACCGGCCAGAAGCACGACGACAGGATCGCGTCGCCGTAGGGATTCTCGTAATCAGCATCGTTCGAGGCCACGAGGAATTTTTTCTCCGGAAGCGCGATGCCGTTGTAATTATCCTTTGTGCGGAACTTCAGCTCGTTGTTTTCGTCGTACACGAACCATTGCTGCGGTTTACCGACGACGTCCTTCGGCGTCCAGCTCTGCACGTCCCACATCACCTCGAGCGGCTGGTTGCCGAACAGCGGCGCGTTCAGAATCTGGTTGACCATCCTCCGGACCGGCAGCCTGTTGAACAGGTCCGTGATGAACTTCGTCTGACGTGTTTGCGCCTTTCCCCGGTCTATTTCCCAGAGCAGCTTCTTCGTTCGCGCCTTTCGGCTGGTGATGCATCCCCGCACGATCGGATCTGCCCGGAGTTCCTTATATATGGTGATGTCCTTCCCCATCTTTTTGAGCACGGGGTCCGGATTCGGCAGAAACATGCCGATCGTATAGAAGTCGATCGACCGCTGCCGGGTCGCGATCTCGGAAGACAGAGAGCCGACCTTGTCCACGGCGGAGAAGTTCCTGAATTCAGTTGGTGATATATAAAGACCTTTTTTCATGATGTGCCCCTTTTGGCATTACGTTTGCATTGTTCTCATTTGGTACCCTCTACCCTTGAGGGAGAGAGCGGATGGTGAGGGGTGTTTTTGTTCATTCCCGTCCCCAATACACCAAAAATCTAACTGAGCCGCCCCAGACTACCCCTGAATTGCCGTTTAACTCCGTTCAATTCCAGTTTTACTGCCGGGCATCGACCAAGGACACCCCGAAACGCTGGATTTGGCTCCTACGCATTCACAGGGGGTAGTCCCAAAGTGAGCTTTTCCCCACTCCGAACTCTGAATTCCGCACTCCGCACTATGCATACCCCTTCATCATCCCCACGGTCTCTCGTTTTCCCCGTGTTGCCATTCCGGCCGGACCCGAGTTTTTGCTTCTCGCCTGGACACATAGCGCCTTGGCCCAGAAAGCATCGGCATGTCCGATCTGCTCGGTGCGGTCTGCGTCGAACCGATGATGCCCGGTGGAAGTCGTCTCCTTTTTCACGCTATGCAGGCTCTGGCGGATCCGCTGCTCGGCCGGGATCCGGTCCTTCCGGTCCTCGAAGCTTTTTTTGATGCCGTTGGCCATAGCTTCTTTGTTCGCGTTGCTGAAGTCGATGCCCTCGACGCGGCTTGCGCCGAAGCGTTCCTGCGCACGTTCGGTGATCTGCTCGCCGATGCCGGTCTTGTCTATGCACGCCCGCCGGAACTTCCGCAGCTCCATCAAGGCGAAGAGCACATTCTCCTGTACGCCGAAGGCCTGCTTCTTCAGCTCGATCTCCGCGCGGGTGTAATACAGATTAGCCTCTTCTTCATCCAGCCAGATCACGGCAAGGTCTCGGTGCCTCGCAACGTCGAACCCTATATAGAGGTCTCCGGTAAACGGAACCTCGGCAGCCAGCCAATCCGGCTTGAATGGAGGCGGGCGCTTGTCGGCCTTGTGCGCGTCGTGATGCGCGATCGCCTCGGCGAGCAGCCGGTCCACCCAGGAGGGGTCCGCCATGATCCGCGAGTCTTCCACGGTCTCAATGAGATCGTAGGTAAGCCAGGCAGTGGCCTCATCCAGGAACGCGACCATGTACTCCTGCTCCCAGGCCTCGTCGTCGCCCAGGCCGAGCCGCAGATCCTCGGGCTCGATCTTCGCGCCCTCGTCATCGAACAGTTCCAGACCCATGGCCACGGCGTCCATGATCGTGACATTATGCTTTGACCAGCCGCCGCGCTGGTCCGGCGCGTCGTATGCCTCGCCGGCCCAGATCTGCTTCGTCAGCCCGGTCCATATCTCATAGAATTTGTTTTTCTTGCCCTGCGGCGTGGACACGATGCGGATCTTGTACCCGCGCGTGATGGACGGATAGAGCGCCTTCCATATAGCGCGGGAGTCTTTGTGCATGGCAAACTCATCCAATAATAGATTGGCGCTCCAACCGCGCGCCGTGTCCGGGTTCGCGGGTAATCCCAAAATGCGAGACCCGTTCGGGAACTTGATCTCGAGCATCTTGTATTCGGTCTTGTCCTCGGCTTTGAAAACCTCGGTCGCTTCCTCGATGGCCGCGTTGATCGCCCGCGCATGCATAGCGGCCGTGCGCATCAGCTCTTTGCTTTGTCGTTCCCCGGCCGAGAGAAACACCCAGGTGGTGCGCGGCTTCTCGAAGCAATCGAACACGGCTTCAAGAGAACAGATAAAGGACTTTCCGCCCTGGCGCGTGAACTTTCCGATCTTGAGGCGCGACTTGTCCAGTACCCATCGTTTCTGATACTCGGTGAGCTTTACGGGTGGATCCACACGGGACTGTGAGTTGAGCGTCTGCGCCGGCTGCTGCTTGTTCGTCTCGATGAAGGCTTTTGCTTTAGTGGGCGTCGGCGTGGCCCAGGCAGGCACCGCTCCGACAATGAGCAGCAGCCCCGCCGAGAGCAGCAGGGTCAGGAGCCAGCGTTTCATGTTGGAGGTTTTAGAATTCACGTTATTTCAATCCATACAACGCATGCTTGATGTGGTCCAGCAGCTCCGGCGAATAGAGCTTGTCGAGCTTCTCCTTCTGGTCCGGTGAGTCGTCCTTGATCTTCGGTGTGCCGCCGTATTTATCGGAAGCGACCAGGAGGAGAAGCCACCGCTTAATATTTTTAGATGTCGGGTTTGCTTTGACCTCGTTGAAGAGCTGATTCTCAAGCTCAATTACCTGTGTTTTGCGATCCACGTTATGGTCGAGAAAGGCCTTTCTCTTTGCGTCCCACTCAAACTGTTCCTTCCAGTTGTAGAGCGTTTTGCGGCTGACCTTACCTTCGAAAAGTCCGACAATGGAGTCAAGGCCCAGGCCTTCTTCCACGTAATTCCGCCGGGCATCCGCCTCATAGATCGCCAGTTTAGCCATTGAGCGCGGTCTCCATTTTTTGGATCTGTTTCTTCAGCTCGCACATTTCGACCCAGAGGCAGTCAAGCGCCTTTGATGTTTCCCGGTAGGTAAGCATGGGAAGCGTGGTGTAATCCATGATCGATGGATCGAGCATTTCGCGCAACTCCATCGTGTACTGCTCCGCAAGCAGGTTCTTTTCCGCCAGCCGGCGGTTTGCATCGGCGATCTTAGCGCGCAGCAGCTGATTGCTCATCCCCGTTTCTCCTTTTGTGTCAGCTGGGAAAATTCCCCGAACGGACATTTGATCGGAATGCCGAGCTTGACCTCCATGCGGGACAACGTGCCGGTCAGAAGGGATATCGTTTCCTGGTTGTCTATCTGGATCAGGCGGCTCTGGTCCTGGTTTGCCTTTAACAGCCCGATCAGCAGCTGCGTACTCTCGTTATATTTTTCGAACGCCAGCTTCGTGGTCTCGTTCTGACTGGTAAGCTGAGCAGTGAATAGAGTCATCACCTCATCGTTTTTCTGCTTGTCTTTTCTCGATTGGAAGATAATCACAATCAGCATGATCACGCCGATGCCTCCCTGCGTCGCCGCCGGAAGAATGCTGCCGATGTCCGGCCATACGGCCTGTTGTGCATGAGCAGGAGTGGAAAACAGCTCCGGGGAAAGCAGCAGAAAAAATGCGAATGACAAAATGAGCAGTGGTACGCGGCGAAAAATGAAGTACATGGGGCCTCCCTGGTTTTCCCTTTCAACGATGGATTTGCCGTGGCAAATCTACTCCGTCTTCATTCTTTTTGTCCCTTAAACCGTTTATGGGACGCAGCACAATATTTGTGGCAATCTGCAAACATCAAGATGCACTTTAGCGCACGTTAGATCACTTTATGAATTTTAGTCACTGATTTTTTCGGAGGCGCCTCATGAAATGGATCCCGTTCTTCAAAACCGGCAAACACATCGCCGCGAACAAGAGTGAGTTCGACGCCACGTCGGAGAAGCTCGACAAAATCCTCGAGATGAACAAGGGACGCGAGATGCCGATCGCCATCGGCCATCCGAAGACCAGCTCTCCCGCATGGGGATGGGTCGATGAGCTGAAGCGCGTGGGCGATGTGCTGTATGCAAGGCCCAAGATGCTCGTGGCCGAGTTCGAGGCCATGGTAAGGAAGGGCATGTTCAAAAACATCTCCGTCTCAATGAACCCGGACCTCACCATCCGCCACATCGGGTTCCTGGGCGCGACGCCCCCGGCCATCGAAGGCCTGCAGGCGGAGTTCAACGCGGATGAAAATGCTCTGGTCGTGGAATTTTCCATGTCCGAGGCATACGCGCTGAACGATGTCGGCGCAATATTTCAGCGCCTGCGCGATTGGATGATAGAAAAGTTCGATCTCGCTACCGCCGACACGGTCATTTCGCAGTGGCAGATCGACAATCTCAAGACCGTTGCTCCGGACGATGCCGCGCCGGCGCAAACAGCATATTCAAAACCTGAAGGAGGAGACACTATGCCGAAGACAGTACAAGAGTTGGAAGCCGAGCTCGCGGCCGAGAAAGCGAAAACCGCCGAGTTCAGCAAGAGCACGGAAAAAGTCACACAGCTCGAGACGGAATTGAAGACGGAGAGAAAAAAGAACCAGGTCGCCGAGTTCAGCGCATTCTGCGCGAGCGATGAGATGAAAAAGAAGATCTCGCCGGCCATGAAGCCAATGGTCCTTGACTTCATGCAGCTCCTCGCCGGCACGGAGACCTACGAGTTCTCCGCACCTGAAGGCAAGAAGGAGAATAAGGCCCCGGTCGAAGCGTTCAAGGAATTTGCGAAGGCGTTCCTGCCCGACATCATCACCACGGAGGAGCTGGCGACAAAGGGCAAGGCCTCGGACACCGGCGATATAAAAACGAAGCGCGAGGCGGCGGAGATGGAGTTCAGCAAGGCGAACCCCGGAATGACCTACGCCCAGGTTGTTTTGGCCGTCTCAAAGGACAAACCGGAGTTGTACTCCGAGAGATAGCCGTAATGCGTTCCAAACAAACATTGAAAATCAGAAAATTTAAATTCAAGAAAAAGGAGATCAATATGAAAAAGTTGAAGCGGCAACTCGGCACCTGGGGTTTGATCTTTATGTCACTCATTCTGCTCGTGGTGATCTGTGGCCTGATGCTTGCGGAGCCGAAGGGCATGGCAGCCATGCCGCTGATGCTGCTCGTCGGCATTGCGATAATTGCCATCGCGCAGCGTGGAACGCGCCTCGGCATTCACGGCGCGATCGGCGCGACGGCCGACACTCTCAAAATGCTGTTCTCCGGCGCCGCGGTGCCCACAGCCTTTACTATTGCAAAATACGGGTCCGACGACGATCACGCCATACTCTCTACCGGCGCGACCGACAATCTCATCGGTATTTTTCAGCATACCGCCGCAGCTGCCAATGCTGAAATGTCCATCATGCTCACAGGCATTTCTGATGTCGTCTATGGCGGGGTGGTCACTCGCGGGGACCCGCTCACGTCCGACGCGAACGGCAAGGCCGTGAAGGCGGTCTCAGGCCAGAGCATCATCGGCACCGCCACCAAATCCGGCGTGTTGAACGACCTCGGAACGGTCATCCTCAGCCAGCAGGTGCTCGGGGCGAACCAGGGAGCGGACGGCTTGACGGTCAAGGGCGTGCTCCGGGTCGACTACAATTTCGACATCCACGGCGGCGCGATCGGCGCGATCCCACTCGGCGTTACGCTGCCGAACAAAGCCATCATCCAGCGGGGCTACGGCGACATCATCACGGCGTTTACCTCCACGGGCGGCACCGGGACAATCGCACTCGGCGCGAATACGGCCGTCGATCTACTCGCGGCCGTTGACGCCGACACGCTGGCCAACCGGTTTGAATTGATTCCGACCGGTACCGCGGCGAACATGGTGAAACTGACCGCTGCGCGGGAGATCGCCGTGACCGTGGCCACGAACGCGATCCTGAGCGGGAAGGCCGTGTTCTTTCTCGAGTACGTGATCAGCGACTAAACCCTGCATGGCGCATGGGGTCCCTTTACTCCATGCGCTCTGCTCTAATGCCAAATTAAGGAGGACACACTATGCCGCCCCTCAGCTCTATGCATGTAGACTCGGTCCTGACGAACCTTTCGATCAAGTACCGCAACGACGAAATGATCTGGCCGCTGGTCATGCCCGTCGTGAAGATGAACAAGCGCTCGGACATATTTTTCACCTACAACAAGGCCGACAGCTTCAAGGCCGTGGATGATTCCATGGGGCCTACCGGCCTTGCGAACGAGATTGACTGGGGCGTGGCGACGGACAACTACTCCGTCAAAGACCATGGTCTCGGCGATTGGATCCCGCAGGCCATGATCGAGGAAGCGGACAACCCGCTTCAGCCCGAGATCGACACGAACGACTTTCTGAACCTCTGCCTCGACGTGGCCCAGGAGAAGCGCGTGGCCGATAAGACCTTCGCCGCGGCCACCTATCCCGCGGGCAACAAGATACAGCTGGCCGGCAACGACCAGTGGGGCGGGTCCACCGACGATCCGATCGCCGATATCGAGACCGCGATCGAGACCTGCTTCCAGCGCGCCAATACGCTGGTATTCGGCCTCGACGCCTGGATCATCTTCCGGAAGCTCCCCGAGATTGTGACGGCCATCAAGGCCATGGCGGGCGTAACCCTGGACAGCGGCCGCGTATCGGCCGCCGACGTGGCCGCCTTCTTCGAGGTGGACCGTGTGCTCATCGGCCGCTCGCGGTACAACACGGCGAAGCCCGGCCAGGCAGCGAGCTACAGCCGCCTCTGGGGCAAGCACATGGCCGCGCTGCACATCGCCAAGTCGCCCGGCGTGAAGTCGATAACCTTCGGCCTCACGGTCAGCGAGATGCTGCGCACCACGTACCGCGATTTCGACGGCAAGCGCGGCACCAAGGGCAGCCATTACATTCGCCCGGCCTGGAACAGCGACGAGAAGATCGTCGCGAGCGACTGCGGTTATTTTATCGAGACTGCGGTAGCGTAGCGCGGCATAGCCGCACAAGTTCAAAAAACAAAATGCCCTCCTCTTTTACCCTCTCCCCTCGAGGGAGAGGGTAGGGTGAGGGGGCTTATAAGGAGACAGATCATGCCCAAATACACCGTGGTAGACGGCCACAAAAAGTACAACGGGAAAACGTACGCGCCCGGAGATCAGATCGAGACCACGCCGGACATCGCCGCGCAACTGCGGCTCGTGCCGGTTGAGGATGCGCCGCCCGCCGATCTGCCGAAGAAGATATCCGCCGATGAGGCGATCGCCGCGATCGGGAAGTGCGCCACCGTTGAAGAGGTGAAGGCGTTCTTCACCAACGAGGACCGAGTCACTGTAAAGGACGCGGCCAAGGCAAAGATCAAGGAGTTGAACGCGGCCGCAAAAGCCGCGGAGAAGAAATAAGCCATGCCCTATTCGGCAGACACGGACCTCACCAACGACATCATCACTCAGACGGAGCTCGTCCAGCTCACGGACGATGAAGGCCTGGGCGCGGTGAACGCGCAGCGCACGGCAGCCGCCAGGGCGCGGATCGACGAACTGATCGACGGGCACCTGCGCGCGGGCGGCTACACCCTGCCGCTGGCCGTAACGCCTCCGATCCTGAAGAGCCTCTCGCTCGACGGTACGGTCTATTACCTCTGGGAGCGAAAAAAGAAGCACAACATGCCCGACGGCATGAAGGAAAAAATCAAGGGGATCATGGCGCTCCTCGGCAGGATCCAGAAGCGCCAGATCCTGATCGGCGCCGATGCGGCGGTTGAAAGCCCCGCGGGGAATTACAAAACGAACAAGACAAGCGAAGACCGGGTTTTTACGAAGGACAAACTCGACACGTATTAACAACGACAGACGACGGACGATCGCTACGCTAAGACGACAGACGAAACTGAAAACTGCTTTTGCGTCCCTCGTCCATCGTGCACTACCATCGTCCATCAGATTCTAAAGGAGACTCACCATGGCAACCGGCACGGTTAAGTGGTTCAACGATCAAAAGGGCTTCGGCTTCATTACCCAGGACGAGGGCGAGGATGTATTCGTCCATTTCTCGGCGATCGAAGGCGACGGCTTCAAATCGCTCAGGGAGGGTGATCGCGTGGAGTTTGAGGTCGCACATGCACCAAAGGGTCTCTCGGCAAACAACGTGCGCGTGATCTAACAATTTTAAATTTTCAATTTTCAATCTTCACTTTCCAATGGAGCACAGCGACATGGCAGACTTTCGTCCAGCAGTCGAAAAGATCCTCGCCTATGAGGGCGGCTACGTCAACGACCCGGATGATTACGGCGGCGAGACGAACATGGGCATCAGCCGGCGCGCCTATCCGAATCTCGACATCAAGGCCCTCGATAAAGAAACCGTCGTCGGCATCTACTACCGGGACTACTGGTGCAGGTTTCAGGGTGATAAGATCGCGTCCCAGGCCGTGGCCATGGAGCTCCTCGATTCCGCCGTCAACATGGGCTGGTGCCGATCGGTAAAGTTTTTCCAGGAGGCGCTGAACCTGTTAACGGGCGCCACGCTTTTGATCGACGGACTCGTCGGCCCAAAGACGATAGATAAAGCGAACGCCTATAAATATCCCGGCGCCCTCGTGAAAGTCTTGAACGGCCTTCAGTTCGCGCGCTACCGCGAGATCATTGAAGACAACCCGTTGCAGCGCAAGTTCTTTCGAAGCTGGCTCGCGCGCGTGGAATTCAAATCATAGGAGTTATAGGAGGGAAAAGTCATGGAAGAAAAACAACCATTCCTCGACGAGATATTAAGCGACGGCACCCGTGCGTCCTGGGGCCGTCTCGGGTCCGCCATCGCACTCCTGTTTGTCTGCGCCTGGATCTCGGTCCTGGTCTGGCGCGTTTCCGACATGGCAAAGGAGCTTCCGGCCCTGGCGATATTCATCGGCGCGGCGGCGGCTTTCGTAACCGCGCTCTACGCAGTGAGCAAAATCAGCGATGCCGTTGAAACGGTGAAGACCGCTAAGCAGGCCGTGCAGGAGCTTCCAAAATGATCTTTGATCGCAAGAGCATCGTTATCATCGTCGAGGCAATCGTGATTTTTGCGCTTTGCATGCTTCTTTTCCGGAGCTGCACGGATAGCCGCCGGGGCTCAGTCCTCGTCTCGAACGACGCCCTCGTCTCAAAACACAGCGTAACGCCCACGGCGCCGGTCCGTGCGCTCGACAAAAAAGAGATCTCCCGGCATTCAAACATCCCGGACTCGGTTCTGAAGGATGAAACAAAAGAAGTCCTGGCCACGGGCACGATCGATGACGCCTCCGGATCCCGCGACGTTGCCGCGGTGCTTGATACAAAATCAGGAGACACGGTACTCATTGAGAAGCGGCCGTTCTTCGAGTTCATGAGCGGCCAGGAGGTCGGTATCGGCTATGGGATCACCTATTACGGCGCGGTGAAACAGACATATTACCGCAACACATTCGTTCGAGTCGGCAATTTTTACGGCGCGGCAACCATCGAGGCGTTCAGTGTTGGCGAACGCCCAGGCTGGTCCGCCATGGCGCAGATGTCGTACCGCTGGTGAGCTTTTGAAGAGGAGTTTTAAAAATATGAAAAGAATTTTCTTTAACCTCGCCTTGATCGTCGCGGTCCTTGGGGCATTCGTTTTCTTTTTTCAACCCACTCCGACCGACGCATATCTCAAAAAGGCGAACTTTGCCTACAGCACCCTGAACTCGGTGGTCACGAGCGGTTCCACCACCCTGGCCGTCGCCTCCGGAGAAGGCAGCCGCTTTCCAACTGGTGGAAATTTCAAGGCACAGGTCTACCTGTCCACCTGCTCCGCGCCGTCCTCCTGCTCCACTCGCGAGATCCTGACCCTTTCCCTGATCTCGGCGGACACATTCACCATCGTCAGTCATGCGGATGAGGGTACGACCTCTCCCTCATCCTGGCCCGCGGGCGCAAAAATACAGGCGGCGATCACCAAGGACAACTGGATTGAACTGGAAGACGCGATCAACAGCAAATGCACACCCACGACCATAGACGCGAGCGCCGGGGCCTCCCCGACCGCGGACCAACTGTTGGCATGCAGACAAACACTTATAACAAACTATGGCCAGGTTGCCAGCAACATTACAACAACCCTGCCGGCAACAGCGGCCAATCTGGGATTTTTGGTATCCATCAGCACCGCACAGACGGGCAGTTTTTTCCGGGTCCAGTCCGCCGCTGGGGGCGATATGTATCTGGACGGCGGAGCCACGGGGAAAAACTACGTGCAGTTCTCCGCGCCCGCCGTAGGAAATTATTTTTCCTGTTTCACTTTTCGGACCGGCTCTTCCGCCTGGGCATGGATTTGCGCGACCGGAAACGGAACAACCAGTACAAATTAGAGAAAAAATGAAGATCAAAACTATTATTCTTCTCGCGGTCTTTTTATACTCTGTCCCGGCATGGGGCGCGACGTATTATGTCGATTATGCGAATGGACGCGAGTCCAACACGGGAACTTCTTCGGATTCCCCTTGGAAAACTCTCTCCTTTGTCGATGGAAAGGTATCAGACGGAGACACTATAAATCTGACCGCACCCGCCACGGCGCCTTTCAGATCTGATTATTTCATGCAGATTTTCAATAGTATCACTACCCAGGGCGCCGGAGGTATCCGGGCCTATATCCTCGGGACCACGGACGTCTCCGCCGGGGCGGTCATCGGCGAGCAAATGAGAAACTGGAACATGGACGGGTGGTATGACGCGACAACGCCCTGGAAGCATGTGGGCTATCCAACGGGCGTCGTTTCAAGGAATGCCACATATTACACAAGCGCTCCGTATGCCGCATCCATAGACCGGATCTCGGCAGACGCATTTTTAATTGAAAGCGTCTATCTCAATTCACTGACAAACTATACCCTGTCATTTCAGCACCGGGAGCCGACGAGCGGAATTAATCTGCGACTCAAAATTAAAAAAGACTCGGCGGCAGAATATCTGGCGAGACCCACGGTTTCAACGTGCGCCAATAATGGATCAGGTCTGGTGCGGGTGACTCTGACTGCCCCCTATGATCTCATCAATGGGACCCGCGCAATAATACTCGGGGTTTTAGGCACCACGGAAGCGAACGGGACATGGACGATAACGGTCATTGACACCACGCATTTTGACCTTGTGGGGTCATCATACGCCAACGCCTACACGTCCGGAGGCAATGTCTATACCTGGGTGGCCGGAACGTCGTCTTTTTTACTGTATGAAAATATTTTACTGAATGCCAATGCGTCATTTTTACCGTATAGCATTTTCATCCCCGTTGTGGGTTCGGACGTATACAATATCACCGTGAGAAACCCGGTAAACTCAACTTCAATAATTGTTGATGATCTTTCTCTGTTGCCGAATACCACGACCCATTCATGGGGCATATACAACGGCACAACGTATAAACTCAACAAGACCACGGGAGTTGAGATAACTGCCCTGCTCAAGACGACTCCGTCTCAATGGACGTCGTCAGGAGTGGACGCTCTCATAAAAGTTACCAAGGGCGCAACAAAAAACAGCCTGAACGCGGGTGAGTTCATCTGGGATACCGAGGTCCTTTATTACCGGTTAGCCAATGAAGAGTCAGATATCACCAATATTCATTTTGAGGCAACACAACGATATTCCGTCGATGTCCCCGAGGTGGCGAGTCTGGTAAATTATTCGGGGAATGACGGGGTGATTAAAAATATTGATATTGTAGGCGCAAAACAGTCCGCGATACTTCAGACCGCCGGCAGCCTCTCTCTTAACAATGTCAACATTAAACATTGTGGAGGAGACGGCGCAAGTATCGCGGGCACGCTGCTTTCCCGCAACGGTTCGATGCTTTTGTCCGGCAATGGATGGGTTACGACGGGCGGCGGTGTTTGCAAACTCATACGACCCTTTATAGGCGGGAGGGTGTTTCATTGACAATCGGCGATCGGGTCCTGGGAGATATTGTGTCCGTCACACTTTTCAACAAGACAGGCGGCGGGCCCGATCTTGCATCCGGGACTTTGCGCGCCGACGTCTGGAAACATTAAACCATGTCCACCGAGATAGACCAGACAGAAGACCTCATCATCACCGCGATAAAAATCGCGGCGCCGGAGTTCCGGATAGTAGATACCTGGCCGGACAAGATGGACCTGGACACGCTCCTCGAGGAGATGCTCCAAACGCCCGCCTGTTACGTGATTTCGGCGGGGGTGAAATACGGAGAGAAAAAAACGATCGGCGCGAACAACTCGGATGATGAAATGACGTTTCGTCTCACGATCGTCGTCGAGAACCTGCGGACCAGGCAGGACGGCATCCGCGGGGCTTATGCGCTTATCGACGCGGTAAAGACGAAGCTCAAAGGAATGAACGTCGCGCCGTTGCGAGGCTTTCTCTGGCCGGTGACGGTGGAACTGATCGCCGTAAAGAACCAGTATTTTGCCTATGGAATGGAGTTTGTCAGAAAAGTCAATTCATAAGGAGGGACCATGAAAAAGATCGTCTATAAGATCGGCCCGGACAGCATCGAAGTGGGCGGCCTCGGCGCGGCCCGCCAGGACGGCATCCCCGGAGACCGGATGGAGCGCGACAAGCCCGTCGAGGTCACTGACGAGAAGGCCGCTGACATGCTCACCAATCCCATGTTCACGGAATCATCCGCAAGCAAAGGAGGTAAATAACCATGCCTCAGGCCACAGGCGCAAATTCAAAGATCATCTATGACGTTGAGACCACGTTCAAGACTACGCCCGGCACACCGGCGTCGCTTGTGCTTCCGTTCATTTCTGAGAACCTCTCCGGCAAACGCGGCTTGTTCCGCTCAAACGTGTTGCGGGGCAACCGGAACCAGACCCAGCCCAAGCGTCTGAACAAGGACGCCGGCGGCTCGATCAACACCGAGCTCAACCCGTATATGGGCAAGCTCCTGAAACACTTGATGGGAACGAATGTCACCACCGGCGTCAATCCCTACACTCACACCATGAAAATCGGCGCGCTGCCGGTCTCGCTCTGTCTCGAGAAGCAGTTCCTCGACCTGACGACCCCGCAGTATTTCCTTTACAACGGTTGCCGCATCAACAAAGCCTCATTCGACTTCGGCACCGAGGGCGTCATCCCCCTGTCCCTCGATTTCATCGGAGCCAAAGAGACTATCGCCGGAACCAGTTTCCATGCCTCGCCCACGGACCTCGGCCACCTGCCGTTCGACATGTACGAGGCCACGGTCGTAAAAGAAGGCGGCAGCGTGATCGCCCAGCTGTCGAGCGTCAAGTTCACCGTCGAGAATAATCTCGACGCGGGCGTCTACGTCATCGGCGGGGCGGGTGAACGGCGGGCACTCCCCGAGGGCACAACCCTCGTCTCCGGGGAAATAGTCGTGCTCTACGAAGACATGGTCGTGCTCACCAAGGCCATCAATTTCACGGAAAGCGCCATTCAGATCACCCTGTCTCGCGGAGACGGTCTGGGCTCGGCCGGCAATGAGAGCCTCGACATCCAGATCCCGGAGCTGATGTACGGCCAGGCCTCGCCGTTGGTCAGCGGACCCAAGGGCGTCTTGTATACTCTGCCCTTCTCCGGTTTCTACGACAACAACGCGATGGCCACGAGCATGCAGCTGATCCTGAAAAACACGCAGGTCACTCTATAAATCCGCTCCCCGCCCTTTTTATCCTCTCCCCTCGCGGGAGAGGGTAGGGTGAGGGGCGGTCTTAAACGCTGAAATCTGAACAGGAGATCACATCCATGGAGCAATTTAAATACACCATCGCAGACAAAAACTACATCCAGCGCCCGCTCGTGCTCGGACAGATCAATCAGCTCATGGCCGTCGTCAAGGGCGTTGTCTTTCCAAAAGACGCGAACGCGACCACGCTCATAGCGCTCCTCGGCAACCGGGTCCATGCGGCCCTCGCGATCGTGCTGCTCAAAGAGGACGAGGTCTTTGGCAAATCGAAGCAGGCGATCGGAGATTACATGAGGGACCGCGACATCAAGGCGATCGCGGACGATCTGGAATTCTGCACGGAAGCCGAAACCATCATGCTGGTGATCAATGATTTTTTCGATTGCAACCCGACACAATCTCTCTTGGAGATGTTCGGGAAGATCAAGGAGAAGCTCATCCTCAAGGTACAGCAGGCGAAGCCTGGATTGATCAAATCGCCGTCATCCTCACCGGAGGAGACATTACCAGACGCGACGCCGTCCTCTGGGGATTTACCGTTGCCGAGTGCGGACCGTACCTGAAGCACCGCTCGCGCGAAGTCCTGTTCCGCGAGGCCATCATCGCATTCCTCGGCGGCTCCGAAGACGGCAAACCAAAGGAAACACCCGAGCAGAAATACTGCCGCGCCTGCAAGGCATCAAAAAGGAACGATTGCAGTGCCTGTGATTTCAACCGTGAACCGTGAACGTTGAACCCTGAACTTAATCTCTATGCCAAACGACAACTACAAAATACAGCTCGTCTTCGAGGCCCTGAACAACGCCAACCTGGTGTTCAATGACCTGAAGCGCCAGCTCAAGGACACCGAGGACACCACGAAGAAGACCGGCGCCGGTCTCTCCGATATGTTCGGCCAGCTCAAGGAGCACTGGATCGGAGTAACTGCCGCCGTTGCGGGCGTTGCCATCGCGGTGAATAAGGGCTTTGAATACATGGAACTCGGCGCAAAGGCCGAGCAGGCCGAGGCGGCATTTCGGAGCGTGGCCGCGGCCAGCAACGAAAACGCCGACCAAATTATCGAGGACATGAAGCGCGCGGCAGCCGGCACGGTGGACGATAGCGACATAATGCAGAAAGCCGTCAAAGGCATGGTGCAAGGTCTGTCCGGAGATAAGCTCATCAAAATTATGGAGGCTGCGCGCGCGGCGGCTATCGTTTCCGGCCAAAGCGTTTCGCAGGCATATGAGGCCATCACGGATGCGATCGCAAATAAAATGCCGCGCAGCCTTATTCAATATGGTCTCGTAACCAAAGAACAAATGAAACTCGTCAATGAAGCCATGTCGCTCGGTATCACCGATATCGATGTCTACGCCATTGCCATGGAGAACGCGGCGAAGCAGCAGAACAAGCTGGCCGACGCGCAGATCGAGCACGCGGAGAAGATGCAGCGCTGGAAGGCGATCTTCAATGATGTTAAGGAAACTATCGGCAAGGGTATATTCTGGATCGTTGATAACGTGATCGGCCGTCTGTTCAACGTAATAGCAAATGTCTCTGCAACTATCGCGGACCTCTTTGCCCGCATCGGCTCCTTATGGGACTGGATGACAAGCGGATTCAAGGGCGGAGTAGCAGAGCTGACAAAGCAGATGGCGATCGCCGACGAAGCTTTCGCCGGACAGATAAAGGAGAACAACGCAAAGTACGGCGGGTCTGATAAAACCAATCTCCCTCAAAAGCCCTCACCAGTCGGCAAGGGTATCACACAGGAGTTGAAAGATGCCATCGCCGCGGCAAAGAGCACGGAGACGCTCGGCCCGGACCGCGGAACCCTGAAGGACTGGGAAGAGACGCAGGCCATGCTTGCCAAGGAGGCCGCGGCCTGGAAGGCGGCCGAGGAGGCCGCGGTGAGTTACGGGCTCTATCTGGTGGACCTTGCAGAACAGGAGCGCAGTATCTCAAAGGCAGAGGCCGTAGAGAAGCGCATCGAGCTGAACAAACAGATGCTCGCCATCCAGGAGGAGTATCTCACGAAGGTAGACCGGCTCAAGGACCCCGCGGGCTGGTACACCCAGCAGCAGGCAATCATCAAGACACGGCAGGAACTTCTGGCGTTGAACAGGCAGATGAAGGAACAGACCGGTTCGTTCGCAGAAGGTTTTAAAGACGCATTCAATCAGTATATATACGACGCTAAAACGTCCTTTCAAGAGGGCGTAAAGCTCGCCCAGGACGCCGCCCAAGCAATGGAGCAGGCGTTCTCCGATTTCTTCTTTGACGTCTTCACCGGGAAGCTCAAGCATCTCTCGGATTATCTCAAGAGCTTCTTCGAGGCCGTTGCCCGCGCCATGGCAAACATGATGGCGCAAAAAACCTCCGTCGCGATCGCGTCAGGCATCGCGAATGCCTGGGGCAGCGGATCGTCCTCTACCATGACAAACGGATCCACCGGCGCCGGAGATCTTGCCGCAGTCGGCCACAAGGGCGGCTATATCATGCATGCCGGGGGCCTGGTCCCCCGCTTTCACATCGGAGGACTGGCCTCGGATGAACGCCCCATCATAGCCCAGACCGGCGAAGGGATCCTTTCCCGCAAGGGCATGGCCGCATTCGATCTAATGAACCAGGGCGGCGATATCGGCGGCAAAGGCGTAAGCGTCGTCGTTAACGTAGAGAACAAAACCAGCCAGCCCGCAAATGCCAAAGTCAGCGACGTCCGATATGATCACCAGGCGAAGGCCTTCGTCGTCGGCGTCATCATGTCCGATCTCGAATATGGCGGCCCGATCCGGTCCGGTATCAGCGGGATGAGATAAAAGAATAGACGGACGACGGACGAGAGGACGACAGACGCAAGGGACGTTTCGTCCATCGAGGTTTAATACATGCCAGTCGGCGACGAAATATTAGGCGACGGAATCCTGGGCGACGGCGGCGTAGCTGTCGCCTGGTGGATCTCGGAGGAGCCGATCTATTCCTTCCCGTCGCTCTCCACTTCTCCGCTCGTCGATCCCTGGGAAGAGCAGGCGGCAATGGACCTGGCGCTGCGGTCGGAAAAGGAAGCAGGCTATACTCAGACTCGCGCAAGATTCACCCGCGTACCGTATAAATATCACATAGAGTACGGCGATCTCAGCCAGGCCGACAAAGACGCGCTCAAGGTCTTTGAGATCGGCTTAAAAGTCGGGACCGACAAATTCACCCATCCCGATATCGGGACGGCAAATGTCCGGCTGATGGGCGCGATCCAATATCAACCCGCTGAGCCCTACGGCTATTGGACCGCCGCCTTCGACGTGGAGGAAGCATGACATTCCCCACATTATCAACCGTACCGCTCATCGCGCCCTGGAAAGAAGGCGCGGCCACGGACCCCACATTGCGCTCATCAAAGGATTCCGGCATTGCGCAGACCCGCGCCGCATTCACCCGAATACCATGGAAATATTATCTCGAATATGGCGATTTGACACAAGCCGACAAGGCCGCCCTCAAAACTTTTGAGTCGAGCATAAAAGTCGGCTGCGATCTTTTTACGCATCCGAACACCGGATCCACAAATATGCGTCTTGCGGGCCCCATCAAATACCGCCGGGCAAAATCCTACGGCCTCTGGACCGCCGCATTCGATCTTGAAGAGATATGAAAAATATTCCTGCCTCACTCATACTCGAAAAAAACAAACTCGCCACCTCCAGCGCCTGGCTGCTGCTCATCGACGTCACGCTGCCGGACAGCGGCCCCTCTTTCAACCTCGTCCGTAACAACGAAGACATTAGTTGGAACGGAACGCTCTACAGCGCCTTCCCATTTGAGCTGGACTTGCCCGATGAAAACTCCAAGGGCGAGATCCCCATGGCCACGCTCATGATCTCAAACGTTACCCGTGCCCTCCTGCCGTATCTCCATCAATACGGCGGCGGCGTCGGATCGACGGTAGTGCTGCACATAGTCAATTCCGGCCACATCGCGGAAAATGCATCTGATCTCGACCTCACCTTCGAGGTCATGTCCACCGAGGACGATACCCAGTGGATCAACTTCAAACTCGGCGCGCCGAACCCGCTGCGCAGCACGTTCCCAAAGTATCGCTATCTCGCAGCGCACTGCCGATGGACGTTTAAGGGCGCGGAGTGCGCCTATGCCGGAGGCCTCACCACCTGCGGCCGCACGCTTGATGATTGCCGGACGCGCGCAAACAGCACCCGCTTCGGCGGGGAGCCAGGCCTCGATGCAGGAGGAATCCGCATTGTATAAAGACTTAATCGGGAAAGAGTTCTCCTACGGCGCCCGTGGTCCGGATAAATACGACTGCTATGGCCTCTGCATGGAAGTACTGCGCCGGCACGGCGTTGCTCTGCCGAATTTTGGCAGCGCCGTCCAGTCGCACATCATTCACGAAATGATCCTGTCGGGCAAGGAGTTTTTCACGGAACTCCCAGGACCCGAGCCGTTTTGTCTCGTCACCTTCTGGATCCGCCCAAAATTTACAACGCACATCGGCATCGTTCTCGAAGACAGCAATCGTTTTTTGCACATCCTGAAAAAAGAACGCGCCGTAATCGAACGCCTGGACTCGGTCCTCTGGAAACATCGCATCACCGGCTATTACGCTTTAGTCACTTAAGGCACGTTAGATCACTTTAGGCACTATGAATAACTTAACCCTCATCAAAGTCTATAACCCCTTCAACCGCAGAGACCAGGACATCTGCCCGGTACCGTATCTGCACGGTCAGACCCTGCTCGATCTGCGCAACACGCACTATCCGAAAGACATCGATGTCGTCGTTTCGATCAACGGCAACATCATCCCAACGGACCAGCTCGCCGTGTCCTTCCCCATGTCCGGCGATCAAATGCTCTTCGTCCCGCAGGTCCATGGCGGTGGAGATAACGAAAAGAGCGTCTATCGCATGGTCCTGATGATCGCCGTGGCAGTCGCCTCCATTTATACGATGAATCTCGGTGGATGGTACCTTGTTGCCGGGATAGGGCTATCCGTGGTCGGCGGCATGGCTGTCAACGCACTCCTGCCTCCTCCGCGGCCGGAGCTTCCGACCCTCGGCAGCGGGCTGATGGACGGTTCTCAGCTCTACTCCTGGAACCCGCAGACCATCCAGCGCCAGGGAGTCCCCATCCCAGGGTTCTATGGGGTAAATAAGCTCTATGGAAATATTTTAGGCGCATTCACCGACAGCGATGACAATGTAACGTCAAAATTAAGTGTTCTGCTATCCATGGGCATCGGACCCCAGAAAAGCTTAAATACCTTCAAAATAAACGATCAAGATTCAGGTTTGTACAAGGTTGTTCCCGAAGTAAGACTGGGATATCTTAATCAGGATGTCATTCATTCATTTAACAATACAAAAACAGAATACACTCTGAACATCCATGTTGAGAGTACTTCTCCGTATACCTACGTTACCCCCGGATCAAATTTTGACGCTCTCGAAGTTGAGGTGCTTTTCCCAAATGGATTGTGGTACATGAATAACTCCGGGGGTCTGGATAGTTCGTTTGTGCAGGTAAAAATTTCCATCAGAAAGCAGGGGACAACTCCCTGGACCTATATAACCAATGCGACTGACGGCCCGGCCAACTCGAATATTCCGGCCGGCTTTTGGAGTCTGGGTAAATGGGCGATAAATACCCAAACAGGGGCGAGCTACTGGTTTGAAAAAACGCGTGGAACAAGCGGGAGAAATGACCACATCGAGGGAGCGATTGAATATGTCGACATGGATGGAGACTATGTAAACGAAACACCGATGCGGTGGCGCTGGGTTAATGATTCAGAAGCCGCAGTGAATACCCTCAGCACGTTTTATCCTTTTATTGCGGCAGCGTTAAAGCCCATTAGGAAGAAATTCACGCTTCCGAGCATCCAAACCAAAGGGATTTATGAAATTAAAATAGAGAATCTCACGGTTACTAAAAATGACCCACGATACGGCGAAGCAATGTACGTTACCGCCATACGAGAGATTGTTTATGATGGATTCATTTATCCCCGCCAGGCGTTGGTAGGCCTAACCGCCATTGCCACGGATAAATTGTCTGCATCCTTTCGCTTCTCCTGCCTCACCGACGGCAAATACTGCCGCATCTGGAACGGGTCCACCTGGTCCGTCGATGTCACGAGCAACCCTGCCTGGGTGACGTTCGATATTCTGACACAACCGGTATTTGACAATAACCTCGCCGTGGTCCGCTACGATGGCATGGATCCGTCCAGGATCGATCTTGCAAAGTTTTTGGAATGGGCCGCCTGGTGTGACGATCTTGTTCCTGACGGTTATGGAGGCACGGAGAAGCGCATTACCTTCAACGGCGGTTTTGATTCTGCCGGGAATATGTGGGAGGCCGCGCATCGGGTCTGCGAGATCGGCCGCGCGGTCCTCATCTGGCGCGGGATAAATCTAACCATTGCAATCGACAAACCGTCCGATCCCGTGCAGCTCTTCACCGTCGGGAATATCAACAAAAACCAGTTTAAGGAATCTTTCATGCCCTTGGCCGATCGGGCCTCGGAGATGACGATCGAATATATCAATTCGGCGAAGGGCTACGATCGCGACGAATTTTCCATCGTCAACCCGGATGTGGACCCCGGCGGCGCGAGCCCTGCCCGCCTGCAGCTTTTCGGCGTCACCAAGCCCTCGGAGGCCTGGCGTCACGCGCGGTACCGCCTCGCCTGCAATCAATACCTCCTCTCCTCGGCAGAGTGGGGCGCGGACATTGATGCCATAGTCTGCGAACCCGGCGACGTTGTCAGCGTCCAACATGACATCCCGACAGCCGGATCAGTCGGCGGTCGCATTATATCCGCCACAACCACGGAAGTGACCATTGATCGCGAGGTGACGCTCTCGGTCGGAAACGCCTATTCTCTCTGGGTGAGAATGAGCGATGACTCTATTGTCATCCGGTCCGTCACAAACGCACCGGGCACTTACACCGTATTGTCCGTCTCCACGCCCTTCGGCACGGCGCCTGCACAATATGATCCTTATGCGTTCGGCGAGACTGCAACCGTCACAAAACCGTATCGAGTGCTCGGCATCCGCAAGACGCGCGATCTGCAATGCACCATCACGGGGGTGGAATACAATGCCTCGATCTACAACACGGACAACCTTCAGCCGGCATTGCCGACTCCGAACTATGACAGCCTCGATCCGCTTCCGGCCGTGGATGACTTTCTGCTTGATGAACTGGTCATTGCGCGGGTGGACGGCACGCTTGAGGATGTGATTGACGTTTACTTCACCGATCCCGGATCGGCCCTGTTCTCGTATGCTGAAATCTGGTGGAACAACGGCGGCGGGTGGATTTTCTCGGGAAAATCCTACGGACATTACAGAATAGCAAACGTGGAAACGGGCAAAACCTACATTGTCGCCGCCGTCACGGTGAATACGGCGGGCCTCAAACAAAAGATCCAGAACGCCCCGCAACTCAGCATCCTCACCCTCGGAAAACTCGATCCGCCGTCGATCGTCCAGAATTTCACCGCACAGCAAAGCGACATGCTGATTCATCTCGGCTGGACCAATATCCCGGACGGCGATCGGCAGGGCTATCAGGTCCGGTTCGGAGCGTCCTGGGATGCCGGAACATTGATCGTTAATAACCTCGCTCAAAATAGCTGGGATTGGAAGCCGACACAATCCGGGACTATCCATTTTTGGATCAAAGCATTCGACACCAGCGGACTTGAAAGCGCCACCGCGAGCGAGGCCGTCCTGGTCATCAACGGCGCCCCCCCGGTAACTGGCCTCACCCAGCAGATCATCGACAATTTTGTGCTGCTCCAGTGGACCGGAGTGCCGGGCACATTTCCGATAAAGGAATATGAGGTCCGGAAGGGCGATGTATACGCAACATCGGAACTCCTTGGCACGCTCACCGGCACGTTTTTCACCTGGTTTGAAATGACCTCGGGCACATATAAATACTGGATTACCGCCATTGACACAAACGATCTGCTCGGCACGCCGAATAGCGTCACGGCGACGGTAAGCGAGCCTCCGGATTTTGAATTAACTTCTCAATGGATGGATGCTTTTGAAAGCCCCATTTCCTCCGGGTTATACTATGACAGCAGTGATAAAACAACCTATGCATGCGTCCAAACAGAGGACAGAGTCAGTGATGATTTCAACCGTGCGGATGAAAACCCGCTCGCGGGGAACTGGACCACGGCCCCCGGCGCCCACGCATTAAAAATCGTTTCGAATCAATGTGTGACAACCATTGGCGTCAACGACGGCGCATATTGGTCCGGAGGTTCATTTTTCAATGATCAGTTTGCGGAATTCACGTCAGCGGTCACAGACTATGGATCGTTGATGTTGCGTTGTATTACCTCCGGAAGCGTCTTAAACCTGTACGGACTAACAGTATCATTAAATGGTGTACAACTCTTTAAATATGTCGCCGGAGCCCGTTCCACCATCGGCAGCAGCATCAGTCTGTCTCCACCGCTCCAGGCCTCGGATGTTATCCGGTTTGAAGCCGAGGGGACCGTTCTGCGGGTAAAGCGCAACAATATCATCCTGCGGGAAGAGATCGACACTTCCCTTTCCAGCGGGTCTCCTGGGGTGTTTGTATACATCGGGAACCCCGCAATTGACAACTGGAGGGGTGGAAATTTAAGCTCAGCCCCGAGCTGGGATCGTTTTTGTACCGCGTATTCGATTACCACCATGCAGGATTTTATCAATATGGGCGGGTATGTTATTGAACCCATGCACACCTCGGCATTTTATGAGCAGACGTATGATGCGGGAGTTACCGTGCCCGGCACCATGATCTCCGTTGATGTTGATAAGGTCGATTTTAAAGGTTCGGTTGCAATCACGCCGATAGTATCCGTGTCCGTGAACAATGTCGATTGGATAACCTATACCGGGGCATGGAAACTGTTCGTTAATAATTTTAGATACACAAAGATCCATCTTGCCTTTGCGGGCACAGCTGCGGACATTGTCGCGCTCAACAGCTTAAACGTAACGCTCTCTGTCAAGTTGCAGAACGATTCAGGTAGCGGCATTATTACCAATGCATCATTAGGAAGTGTATTCAAATTCAACAAAATGTTTTCGGACATTAAGTCGGCTACCCCGGCCGTTAAGGGAGCGCCTCCCCGCCTCCCGATATATGTCTATGTAGATGCGGTTTCCACCTGTGATGCCGCATGCACCACAACCCATGTAAAATTGACCGCCGGTCAGGGAGCGCGCTTTCTCGTGGACGATTGGATTAAGGTAGATCTGATCACCGGACCGGAAGTAGTGCAGATTACGAATATCTCAACCGACGATCTCACCGTGTCACCGGCACTGTCCGGCGCGCCGCCCATAAACACCACGGTCTATATAGCAAGTGTTCGAATTTATTTTTATGACCTCACCGGAGCATTAACCACCGGCGAATGGAGTTGCCCAATAACAGGATATTAGGGTTAGTTCTGAAAAGGAGGTTTCATCATGGCAGAAGGCGATTTTAACAAACCAAGTTCATCCAGCACCAAACTGGGGTTTATGACCGAGATCCGCGAGATGTTTGCAACGCTCGCGAAAATGAACGGGGCGGGCGCGAACCTCCCGACGGACTGCGTCAGATATAACAGCGCTACAAAGCGGTTTGAGGCATACAACGGCGCCACCTGGGCCGCGATCGATGTCACCGGATCAAGCCAATTCGTGGCGGGCACGCGGATGCTGTTTCAGCAGACCGCTGCGCCCACGGGCTGGACAAAAGAAACCAGCGCCGCCTATAACGATGCTGCACTGCGGGTTGTCACGGGGAGCGTGGCAACGGGAGGTGCGGCGGGGTTTTCCGCGGTGTTTAATAATACGCAGGCGGTTGGGGTTTCGGTGACAGTTAATAATCACATGTTAACCATAGCAGAAATGCCAACACATCATCATACGGAACAACATCATGGATCATCTGCATCTGTCCCACAAGGAACAGGTGCTTATTTCACCAACCCTTCAGGTCTGACTGCGTATAACACATCAGACGTCGGGAGCGGGAATGGGCATACGCATACAAATTCCGCATCCGGTTCATTCACTATCCCAAATCTAAAATACTGCGACATAATCATCGCAACCAAGGATTAAGGAGACACCTGATGAAAGAGATTAAGAAAAAATGTCCTAAAATAAAAGCCGCTTGTTGGGGTGAGGAGTGCGAGTGGTTCATCCATGTGCGCGGCAAGGACCCGCAGAGCGGCGCGGACCTCGATCTCAAGGATTGCGCGATGAAGTGGCTACCAACGCTCCTGATCGAGAACAGCAAAGAGACCCGCCAGGCGGCTGCGGCCATCGAGAGTATGAGAAATGAAGCGTCAGTGCAGTCTGAACAAGTAGCGCTTGCCATTTGCCACATATTAAAAGTACAAGGAGTTAAAAAGATAACACCATAGAACGGGCGACAGTCAGAGGAGTTTACACCTCCCCAAACCAATCACGCTATCAACGTGACAGTCGGGTTGCCCCGATGCCGCCCGCACCCTGTACAGGGCGAGGCGATTATATCAGGGGCTTCCCTTTGGTTCAACCTAATTATGGGGAGGCGCAAATGAACAGCTTTTTGTCGTATTTGGGAGGGAAGTCAAAGCTCGCAAACAGGATTGTCTCGATGATCCCCGAGCATACCGGTTACTGCGAGGTTTTTGCAGGCGCATCGTGGTTGTTTTTCAAAAAAGAAGAGTCGGAAGTAGAGATCATCAACGACATCAATGCTGACCTTGTTACGCTCTACCGGGTCGTAAAGCATCACCTTGATGAGTTTATCCGCTATTTCCGCTGGATCCTCGTATCGCGTGAGGAGTTCGAGCGGTTCAAGCAGACGCCTCCGGACGTCCTCACGGATATCCAGCGCGCGGCACGGTTTTACTTCCTGCTGAAGACCGGCTTTGCCGCCAAAATAACGAGCCCGTCATTCTCGATCTCACCACTCAGGAGATCTAACTTCAACCTGCTTCGGATTGAGGAGGAGTTATCCGCTGTCCATCTCCGCCTCGCGCGGGCATATATTGAGAACAAGCCCTATGGTTATGTGATCGCCAGGTTCGATCGGCCAACGACGTTCTTCTATATAGACCCTCCTTATTACCGCTGTGAAAACGACTACGGCAAGGGGATATTCAGCCGGGATGATTTCGAGAAACTACGTGACCTCCTGCGCACCGTGAAGGGTAAGTTTATCATGTCAATCAACGATGTTCCCGAGATCCGTGCCCTCTACAAAGAGTTCCGGATACAGTCAGTTACAACCCAGTACTCAGCAGGCAAAACGGGAGCAAAGAAGGGCATGCGGGAGCTCTTAATTATGAACTTCAAACCGAGGGCCAGATAGGGTTTCAGGGAAGGGCTTTGAGGGGTATTTTTTGGGGTTGCAAACCGCCCTTATATATGGTAGTAAAAGACCATTAAAGAGAGGTTATAGAGGGCCTGAATTGTGTTTAAATTTGAAACAAAAGGCACCCTCAGCCCCTGTTTTTCTCAAACTGCGCGATAATTTTTCTCAAACTGGACGTCGGGTTATATCCCCTTCGCGTCCTGAACGACATTTTTGACCCGTCTAAGGCCACGTCCGCTCGCCCGCGTAAACTCGGCCTGCGGCCTCAGACACCCTGCACTCGCGACGTAGCACTCGTAAGCGCTGGGTGCAGGCAGTACAACGCGTTCGCCCTGCGGGACGCTTCCTTAGGCCAAGACGGGTGCCCAATAATGTCGTAAGGGCCGCTCCGGGAACGTGCGGGATTGGGGTAAAACAAGGCTTTTTTGCTTTACCCCCATTCGAAAATTTAGGCGTGCGACCGAGTCCGAGGGTTAAGCATTTTGGACTGTCTGAGCCCGCAGGGCGAGTTTCCGAAATGTACTGAGGACGACTGAGCACACCGTGAAGAATTTTCGTCGGGTGCCCTTCTTTGGGTCACCTTTCTTGGGCACGCAAGAAAGGTGACAGGAGAAGAATCAGCAATAGTTCCCGTTGTATTTTTTTGGGCAGCTCGCCGCTCTGCCGTGCTAAGCATGCGGGGTTTTTCAGTTGTTCGAAACTGTGTGGTCTCTGTGGTTGATTTTGACAATATGGCCCACGTTCAAGGAGGCTCTCGTATGACGAACGAAATCAGGGTAACACCGATCGACATCCAGCAGAAACGGTTCCATGTGGTCTTCCGCGGCTATGAGCGGACCGAGGTCGAGATGTTCCTCGACCTGGTGCGGGACGAGATGGAAACACTGTTGCGGGAGGTAACGGAACTGCGGGATTTCCGCCAGGACTATGATCAGCGCCTGCGCGAACTGAACGAGCGGGAAGAGATCGTCAAGAACACGTTGTTGATGACCCAGAAGCTCATGGAGAACCAGAAGGAAAGCGCGCGCAGCGCGGCGGACGTCATTATCAAGGAAGCGGAGGTGCGCCGGCTGCAGCTTCTGAACAACGCCCAGGATGAAAAGGCAAAGCTGGATGTGGATATCCAGGAGCTGAAGCGCCGGAAGCATCACTTCTTACAGGACATCAAGAAGATCATCGAGATGCACCGGGAAATGGTCACCTTTGAGGAGGCCGGCGTTGTCACTGAAGAAAAGCCTGCCCAGGAATAAAGGTCCGGAGCCGCCGGTTACCGTCTCAATACGGATCCAGCCCCGCGCCTCGAAGAACGAGATCGTCACGATGGATAGCGGCGGGCTCAAGATCAGACTCACCGCTCCGCCGGTCGACGGCGCTGCCAACGAGGCGTTAGTGAAGTTCCTCGCTACCACCCTGTCTATCCCCAAATCCAATGTTGAGATCGTTTCCGGCCACACGTCACGGAAAAAGATCGTCCGCATCAGCGGCATAAGCGACAGTGAGGTGAAAAGGCTGTTGAATAGCGAAGAGGAATGAAGTAGTATGTAATGGGTTCAGGGGTTCAGGGTTCAGGGGTCAGGGTTCAGAGTTAACTTTGAACATTGAACTGTCTTTAAAGAAAAGGGGGGCGACAGGCTTCGACGGGGATACAGAGGTCGGGAGTTGCATGCCGAGGTACCATGGGGCTCGTTAAACACATGGTAAAGATCAACTGCCAATAATCAAGAACTGGCACTCGCTGCCTAATTAGGTAGCGCGTTTCGCGGCCGGCGCCTGAACAGTCGCAGAAACGTCAAAAACCAGGCTGGTCTTCCCGACGCCGTCCGGGGCGGGAAGATAAGAAAAACCGGGCTGGCCGATTCCGAAGCTTTCCCCAAGGCGCCGGATGAGGCGAGAGCTTAAAACGAGGGGATAAGCATGTATGAGCTTTCGGCTGACGATTTTCGGACGCGGGTTCAATTCCCGCCGCCTCCACCATAACTACTTGATTTTGCAGTTATATTTTGATTTTCAGCGAAACTCTCCATCGGACTCAGGTGGAGACCAGAGCTAAGTCCTTAAAGGATTTAGCTCTTTTTTTGTTTTCCAGCACTCACAATTTAGGGTAGTTTTTGGGGTATATTGTAATAACTTGATTTCTAATTATAGGCAGTAATTCAGGTGATTGGACAAACTGTTCAATGGTCCGTTCTTTCAAACACGGGACGAGGTAGCGGTACTTATAGATAGAGTGCATTTGTCGCTTGTCATTGTGTAATGAATCATGCTATTCTATACACAGACTGGCTCTTTGGTTTTTGAGTATGAGACGACGCATAAAAATATATCTGGATACCAGCGTGTATAACCGGCCTTTTGATGACCAAAGCCAAGCTAGGATTAGGCTTGAGGCGGAGGCTTTTTTGTCAATTTTAGAAAAAACGATGGCTGGTGCGTTCAGTATAATTAGTTCATAGGTGCTGGCTTATGAGAACAGTCGGTCACCTTTTCCTGAGCGCAAAGAACGGGTTTCCCATTATGTTGCTCTCGCGTCGCAGACCGTGAAAATGAGCGATGCGATCAAGAAGAAAGCAACCACATTGGAAGAGTTCGGTTTTGATTCGCTCGATGCAATGCATCTCGCTTGTGCTGAATCCGGCGGCGTGGAATACTTTATCACCTGTGATGATACATTCGTCAGGAAAGCCAAGAAAGAGCGAAATGCGGTTTCATTGTCGGTATGCAGTCCCCTTGAATTTCTAGTAGAGGAGGTGTTTAAAAATGCTTAAAACACATCAGAGAAACCTGAGCGGCTACGCGTTGAGAGATGCAGGCTGGGAGGCATTGGTAAATAATCTTGGCTTGGTCAATGCAACGCGATTTATAATGCAGTCTGAAACAGGATACGGAGATTACGCAAAAATCAGGAAGAGTGCCGTAAAAGGCAAGCGCGTTGCCGATCTTTATAAAGAGATCGCTTTGTTCGAGAAGAAGCATCAGTAGGATGAGGTTTACTGCACGACTTTTTTGACCATGTCCGACATGGTCGAGTACTCGTCCTTGATCGCATTTTATCTTCTCGACACCTCCGCGATGCTCCCCCTTCGCCTGTTTTTGATGCTTTCGCCGCGCTCTGATTTTGAGAATCAATGTCTAACAAGAAAGAACTTCTCGATGCGATAGCAAAAGTAGAAGCGCTGTTTTCCAAGCTGGACAGCGAACGCGAACAGGCGCTTTCAAGGCTCAATGCCCTCAAACAGCAACTTGCCGTGCTGGAAGCAGCATACGCCGATCAGTCGATACCCTACGCTACCAGAACACCGCAGGAAAAAGTGTCATTGTTCCGCTCGCTATTTCGGGGGAGGGAGGACATCTTTCCGAAATTATGGACGAGCCGTGCCGGCAAGAAAGGTTATTCTCCCGCCTGTTCGAATGATTGGATTTCCGTCACGTGCGGAAAGACGCACAAGCCGCCGGTAAAATGCAGCGAATGCTCCAATCGTAAATTCCTTCCAGTAACCGACCAGGTTATCACGGATCACCTTCAGGGGCGTCATGTAATCGGTGTTTACCCCATGCTGCCCGACGATACCTGCTGGTTTCTTGCTGCTGACTTCGACAAGGATACATGGATGGACGATGTCCGCGCTTTCCGTGAAACCTGTCAAAGTATGAGCATTCCAGTAGCTGTCGAGCGTTCGCGTTCGGGAAACGGAGCGCACGCATGGTTTTTTTTTACTGAACCTGTGCCGGCAGCTACAGCGCGAACGATGGGATGTTACCTGATCACGGTAACCATGAGCAGGCGTCATCAACTCAGCATGGAATCCTACGACCGGTTGTTTCCCAGCCAGGACACACTGACCAAGGGTGGATTCGGGAATCTGATCGCGCTGCCGTTTCAACAGGAACCGCGACAAAAAGGCAATACTGTGTTTCTCGATGAAAACTTCACCCCCTTTGAAGATCAATGGGCTTATCTTGCATCACTCGGACGACTGTCGTCGGACGTCCTCCGGCGGATCGCCACTGAGGCGATATGGCAGGGCGATGTGCTCGGGGTGCCAAGAGATGTTGCCGAAGACGGGGACGATCATTCTCCTTGGAACCGGCCAGCGTCAAAGAAGATACCGAAAAAGAAAATCAGCGGGAATTTTCCATCTGAAACGCACGGCGTTTTTGCTCAGCGTCTCTTTATCGAAAAGAAGGATTTGCCATCAACTTTTTTGACCCGCATCAAACGGTTAGCTTCGTTTCAAAATCCCATGTTTTATGAGAAGCAGAACTTGCGTCTCTCAACGGCCCGGATACCGCGTGTGATTTCCTGCTTTGAAGAGCTTCCCGAACATATTGCCGTCCCAAGAGGCTGCATTGACGATGTCCGCGAGCTATTTTCAGAACATGGCGTCAAGCTGTTACTTGAGGATAAACGCGTTGTTTCCGATCATCTCTTGTTTGTTTTTCAAGGAACACTCAGAGAACCACAGCAAGAGGCTATCAACGAAATCCTTAAGTACGACAACGGCGTCCTGTCTGCGCCTCCGGGATTCGGCAAAACCGTAATCGGCGCGTATCTCACTGCCTCGAGAGGATGCAGTACGCTTGTGCTTGTCCATAGGAAAGAGCTTCTGGATCAGTGGATCGCAAGGCTTTCTCTCTTTCTCGGAATTGATCCGAAAGAAATCGGCAAGATCGGGTCAGGCAAGAACAAGCCGAACGGAAAACTGGATGTTGCCATGATCCAGAGCCTCGTTCGAAAAGACGAGGTTAGCGATCTGGTGGCCAACTATGGTCAGGTGATAGTGGATGAATGCCATCATCTTCCGGCTGTTTCCTTTGAGCGCGTCTTGAATGAGGTAAAAGCGCGATACGTTGTCGGTTTGACGGCGACACCGTATCGACGGGACGGGCACCAGCCGATCATTCATATGCAGTGCGGACCAGTCCGCTTTTCCGTTCATCCGAAAAGCCAAGAGGCAAGAACGCAGTTCAAGCACCAACTGATCTGCAGAACAACTGAATTTACCATGGAAAATCCTGATGCCGCGATTCAGGACATTTTCGCGAATCTCGTTAACGATAAGAAGCGAAACGCTCTTATTCTTGCCGATGTAAAGCAGGCACTCAAGGACGGAAGATTCCCAGTGCTCCTGACTGAGCGGAAAGAGCATTTGGACATCCTCGCGGATGGATTACGAGACGACGTGAAGCACCTTATTGTTTTAAGCGGCAGACTGTCTGCTAAAGGGCGGCGTGAAACCATGGCAAGACTCGCGGCAATTCCGGAAGGCGAAGTGCGGCTCATTGCGGCAACTGGTCGTTACCTCGGAGAAGGCTTCGATGATCCCCATCTTGATACGCTGATTCTCGCCATGCCTTTTTCCTGGAAGGGCACGATTGTGCAGTACGCGGGGAGGATACACCGGGAGCATCCGGGGAAGCATGAAGTTCGAGTGTACGATTATATCGATGCCAATGTGCCAAAATTGCTCAGGATGCATAAAAAGCGTCTGCGAGGTTTTAGGGATATCGGTTATACATTGGACTAAACCTGCTCTACTCATATCCGCCTTCCGAGATGTGCGGAGTCGTCCAAAGAATAAGCGATTAGTGGTGTTAGCCCTTTGGCAGCATATTCAAGCGTTTTGAAGACGTAGCGCATGAATGACCCTGAATACCTGTAACGACGTATGCAGCAGTCAAGCCGGACCTGAATCATTTGGTCATATCCTCGCCAACCGGACAATTTTGGATTCCTTTCGATCCAGTCATCTACTGTGAAGTTCAGCAGCTTCATAATCTCCTGTTTGGCCGTTATGTTTCCTTTCTGAGCAATCCTTGCGAGTGAGATGCTGATGGTATCCCGAATATGTTCATCATTTCTGTTTTCGGAGGTAATGAAGGTATAAAGCTTATCGCTGTATTGCTGTAAAACAATATCAACCTCGGCCTTGTTCCGATATGGCTTTACTGTCTTACGTAGTGACCCGGTCCATTGCTTTTGATATTTGGGATTTAAGGCGCGAGTAATTCGGTCCCAGTCTATGCCGCCGCTTTCTATTCGGATTTCCTTTTGGATGAAGCGATAGACGCAAGGGGCATTTACACGTACCCACGCACGATTAAATGTTTGAGGTTGTTTCGCTGCCAGAAGGCTATTCATGGTATTAACAGCAGACTCGAACTTCATGGCGCTGATTTTAGCGCAATGCCGGAATGAACAAAAGTAAAAAAGAAAACGAGAACCGCTTCTCTCCGCGCATTCTAAGTATGCAGGTTCAACAAGGCAGGTTGTTGTACTATGAAGACCGAATTAGTCCAACAAGACCTCACCGCATCCAGCATTTTGGGGGTAGCTATCTGGGGTACATTGTAATATCTCGGTAAAATATGTTCGTAGTATCGCAGAATTGGACAAACTATTTTATGGACGCCGCCTCCACCATTTCACCATCCAACAAAGTCCAATGAAGTAAAAAGCCCCTTGGGAAAAGGGGCTTTTTATTTTTGACCGGAATGGCAGAGCACTTAACTCCGCACGCAATCCCCTCCACCCTCCTTTGTTAGGTACTCTGCCCTCTGCTCCATGCTCATCTCATCTCCCCTTGCAATTTCCCTTGTTCTGTTATATTCTTCTTACGGTTCGATCGATCAGTTGCACTATTTTGCAGCCCTTCCACGCAGTCTTTATTCCGGAGAATCATGAACGACTTTACAACCCTTCAAGCGGAACGCGACAGGCGCAACAACGGCCCTGATTCTGTAGGGGCCTGTACCCTGGATGTGATGCGTTGATGCGGTGATACGTTGATGTGTGGATGCGATGATGCGGCGATGTGTAGAAAACCCGCATGCACGCTTCCACTCGTAAACGCGTGCAAAGGAGATTTCCATGGGCGTGATCATGCAGGCTTTTTACTGGGATTGTCCCAGGATGGAAGGGAAGGAATACCAGTGGTGGAAGCACGTCAGGGACGAAATTCCATCATTAAAGTCAGCAGGCTTTACCGTGCTCTGGCTTCCTCCCGCGAGCAAGGCGGCGAACGTCGGCGGCATGTCGATGGGATACGACGTCTATGACTACTATGACCTGGGGAAATACCCGCAGAAGGCCGTCAGAAAAATAGACAACGAAGACGAGGTGCGGACCTGGTTCGGTTCGGAAGAGGACCTCCGGTCGCTGATCCGGGCGGCGCATGACAGGGAGATGAAGGTCTACGCCGATCTGGTCCTCAATCACAATAACGGCGCCGACGCGGAAGAGTTCAATCCCATAACCAACCGGATGTGGTGGACTCGGTTCACGCCGCAAAGCGGGATGTTCACCCGCGATTGGACCTGCTTCAACCCCTCGCCCTACCAGGCGCTGGACAGCGTCACCTTCGGCGACATGCCGGACCTTTGCCATATCAATCCGCGCGTCTCGACCGGCATCCTCAACCATGCCAAGTGGCTGGTCGAGGAGATCGGTTTCGACGGATTCCGCTACGATTTCGTCAAGGGGTTCGGCGCCTGGATCATCCGCGCGATCCACGACCGGAACTATACGCGCGAGGGCAGGCCGGTGGATATCTTCGGCGTGGCCGAATGCTGGTCCGGTGACGACTACATCGACGACTGGCTCGATGCGGTCAACCGATGGGCGGAGCACCGGGTAGGCGCCTTCGATTTTCCGCTCCGCGACCGGTTGAAAGATCTCTGCGATACAAATGGATTCAGCCTGCGGCAGCTGGTTGACGGCGGCGTACTGATGAAGGACCGTCCGTTCGAAGCGGTGACCTTCGTGGAAAACCACGACTTCCGCGACAACGACAATCCCCCCATCGTGAACGACAAGATGCTGGCCTATGCCTTTATCCTGACCCATGAAGGATATCCCTGCGTGTTCTGGCAGGATTATTACACGTGGGGGCTTGGTCTGCCGGGAGAGCACAACGGCATAGCGGCCCTCGTACGGGTCCACGAAGACCACGCGGGCGGAACGACGACGGTCCTTCATTGCGATGACAACCTCTACATCATGCAGCGGCAGGGCATCGACTGGCAGAGCGGGTTGATCTTTGTCCTGAACAACGGGAGTGACAAGTGGAACGGGACCGTGGTCAAAACCCAGTGGAAGAACACGACATTCGTTCCCGCGGCATGGAGTGGAAAGAACGACGACGGCATTCCCCTGGAACAACAGACCCATGAGGACGGCCAGGGCGAATTTTACGCCCCGCCAAGAGGATATGTGGTTTATGTGCCGCAGGGATAAATGAACAGCGAGGAAAATCATTATATTTAAAAAATCCGGGAATAGACTTTCTTTGCGTCCGGAGCCTGCCCTCGACCCGAGCGGGGGCGTCCTTTGCGAGTGATAAGGCTCCACGCCATGCCCTCTGCGCTTTGCACAGACCTTTTGCCTCAAAAACCCGCTTTACTTTTATCATTAGTTGGAATATCCTCATAGGCAATACGCTCGGCTCCATGCGCTTTGCATAGGCCTTTGATGAAGTGATATAACTCAATCTTTAAGTCTGACCCCGGATGCTCCATACGCTCATACGTAACAGTTTAGTCCTTTTCTGATTTATTTTAGCAGGTAGCCCGCAATTCACTTGACTTGCGGGCTTTTTTAGGCTAAAATATATGAGTAATAATACTCATGCAAGAAGGAGGCCAATACCATGAAACGGATCGATCTTTTAAGGAAACAGCAGGCCAGGCTCAGAGAGGACATTGCAGCAATGCTCGATAGCTTTCTGATCGGCTCAGTCGCCAAGTCCCCCTCTATGTCGGGATATAACCTGACGACTAAGGTGGAGGGAAAGACCGTTACGCTGTACGTTCGGAAAGATATCGTTCCCAAGGCGGTGGAGATGAATGGACGCTATAAGAAGCTCTGGACTCTTATCCAAAAGCTTTCTAGGGTCAACTGGGAGCTCCTGAACCTGGAGAATAAATAGGAATGCCGCGTTACCCGTATCCGCCCCATGATTTTGTGTGCATGTATGAGCATTCCTGCCCCTATCTGGACGGCTTGTCCACGTCGTGGGTCCTGGGACAGTATCGGCGGGCCGACGATGTATATCATGAGCATCTGCAAATCATCGATAGCTTTTCCGCTGCTTTGAAAACCAGCGAGGATCGGGTGCGTGTCCTGGAACGGGAGAATGCGGAGCTTCGGGCCAAGTATCAGGCCTTGCATCGAAAGCAGTTCAAGCCGAACCGGAAACGGGATGAGATGTCAAGCGGTCCGTCATCAACCAGGACGAAACCGAAGAAACGCGGCGCGCCCGTGGGGCATCCGGCGTGGACGAGGCCGGTTCCCTCGCGGATCGATAGGATTGTCCCTGTGCCCTTACCTTCGGTATGTCCTCACTGCGGGTCGCATGACTTGACGCCCGAGGGTACGATACATGAGCATATTCAGGAGGACATTGTCGTCAAACCGCAAACCGTGGTCACGAAGTATCTGCATGAGGAGGCTTTCTGCCATGGCTGCAACCGGTCGGTCGTAGGGGCGGGCGCGGATGAAATCCCCAACGCGCCCATCGGGCCGATTGCAAAGTCCACGGCTGGTTATCTTCGCTACAGGATCGGCATATCCTATCGGAAGGTGCAACTGATGCTTGAGGACTTGTTCGGCCTCTCCTGCGTTCCGGCCTCGCTCGTGGGTTTTGACAACAAGACGGCAAAACGGGGGGCGGCCATTTACGAGGATATCCGCGAGAAGGTCAGGGCTTCGGACGTAGTGCATGCCGACGAAACCTCATGGAGAAATGACGGCAAGGGGCATTTCGTATGGTTCGCGGGCAACGACAACCTTGCCTATTTTCACATAGACCGGCATCGGTCCATGGACGCGGCGAAGACCGTCTTCGGGGTGGATTTTGACGGAGTAGTGGTGCGAGACCGGTATGCCGCCTATAACGGCATCGGACGGGACTTTCAGGCGTGTCTGGCGCATATCATCACCAACGCCAAAGCCATCCGCCAGGAACATGCGCTCCTGCCGCAGCACGAGCAAGATTCCGCCGTCACCCTCTTCTGCGATCATGTTATGGGTCTCTGTTCACGGGCCTGCGAGGCGGGGCGGAACCTGAAATCCGGCGAGGTACTCTGGAAGGAGGCGGCGAATTTCGAGCGCCGGTTCATACGGGAACTCACGAAAATATGCAAGCAACCGCATCGCTTCAAATCCGCCGAAACGCTGCGGTCGTATCTTATCGGCCCTGAGCAGAAACACCTCTTCACCTTCCTGCGCATCCCCGGCGTGCCGCCTACGAACAATCATGCGGAGCAGTCGCTTCGGCATATGGTGATCTTTCGTAAGGTTTGCTTCGGAACAAGATCGGACAACGGGATAAAGACGCACAGTATCATTCCCACGCTGGTGCAGACCGCCAGAAGGCAGGGCGTTCATCCACGGGAATTTCTGCACATCCTCCATACCGCCGATACCGCCACGGCGCAGGCCGCGCTGTTCAACAATTCAAGCTGAAAATATATCCGATGGAGCATAGAATGGCGGCATGGTGGTTACCCGCTTGCCTGATGACAGGACGGGGAGCGACTCGCTATCTTTTCGGCAGTCAGAAAAGGACTAAACTGTTACCACCGGATGCATGCCAGGTTGTTGCCAATTGGCTGATCGGGCGCGAGATCGTGGAAGAGGAACAGCAGGGCAGCAAGAAAGCCCAATACGGCAAGAAATTGATTACTGATTTGTCTGACCCCATAGGTTCTCGGAACCCCCAACGCTGACCCCCGCCTGCTATCCATCGGTGAAAAAACGTCGCTTGACATCAAGAACAGACCTGAGTAAAATCACTCAACGTATTGAGTAATTTGTAAACCCCGTTGGAGAACAGGTTTTCTAACGCGGTAAATCGCGTTGTTTCCTGTTTCAGCCATTCAGGAGGTCCGGATAGATATGTATCATCGCCCCATGTATGATACGCTGGTGAAGCGACTGCGAGAACAGCGCAGGTTTATCCAGGTCCTGGCAGGACCAAGGCAAACAGGGAAGACCACGATGGTGCGCCAGGTGGCGGACGAGATCCGCATCCCTGTCCACTACGCCTCAGCTGACGAACCAACGCTCCAGAGCCGTTCCTGGGTCGAACAGCAGTGGGAAACCGGAAGGCTGCTGGCTGCGGAGACAGCGGGCAAGAGCGGGGCGATCCTTGTCCTGGACGAGATCCAGAAGGTGACCGGCTGGTCCGAAGTGATAAAAAAACTTTGGGACAACGACACCCGAAAAAAAATATCCCTCAAGGTTGTTCTGCTGGGTTCGGCGCCGCTCCTCATTCAGCGGGGGCTGACCGAAAGCCTCGCAGGCCGTTTTGAAACCATACCCGTAGTCCACTGGTCCTACGCCGAGATGCAGGAGGCCTTTGGGTGGGATGTTGACCAGTTCATCTATTTCGGCGGCTATCCCGGAGCAGCGGGCCTGATCGCCGACCAAAAGCGCTGGTCGCGCTACATCATCGACTCGCTTATCGAGACGACCCTTTCCCGCGATATCCTGCTCCTGACGCGGGTCGACAAACCCGCGCTGCTCAGGCGCCTTTTCCAGCTCGGCTGCTCGTATTCCAGCCAGATACTCTCCTATCAAAAGATGATCGGCCAGCTCCAGGACGCCGGCAACACAACGACCCTGGCCCACTACCTGGAACTGCTTGCCGGCGCCGGTATGCTGACCGGCCTGCACAAGTACGCCGCGCAGAGGATCCGTGAGCGGGCATCGAGCCCTAAACTTCAGGTATTGAACACGGCGCTCATCAGCGCGCAATCGCCGATGACCTTCGAAGCGGCGCGCAAAGACCGGGAGTCCTGGGGCAGGCTGGTGGAATCGGCGGTCGGCGCCCATCTGATCAACAGTGCTGCGGGAACAGGCGTTGAGATCTTCTATTGGCGCGAAAGAAGCCGGGAGGTGGATTTTGTTCTGCGTTCCGGCAGGACCGTGGTCGCCATCGAGGTCAAGAGCGGCTCGCACAAGGAGGGGCTTCCGGGGATGGACGCCTTTGAAAAGACCTTCAAGCCGAAGCGGAAACTGCTGATCGGGGAAGACGGCATAACCCTGGAAAAATTCCTGCTCACCCCGGCGGAGGAATGGGTCGGACGGTGAATAGCACGGTGGAAACTTAAAGATTGCAGGGCATGATACAGGACTACTGCATGAAACGCGTAAATGTCAAAATAAAAGACCTGGCCCTGATATGGTTGACAGTTGTCAAGGAGAAAACAGTTTCCCCGCCCCTCCATGCAAAAGGGATGATATCAGTTATTGCTCCAGGGCATAACCAGAGACGGGACCTATCGGCGACGATTGATCACTC
>JALNZF010000020.1 GCA_023229435.1 Nitrospirota bacterium | reverse complement strand
AGCACAGGAGATAGAAAAGGTTCTTCCTGAAATTGTGAACACCGCGCCTGATGGCACGAAGAGTGTCGCTTACACAGAGATCATCCCGGTGCTGATAGAGGCGATCAAGGAACAGCAGAAAAGAATTGAGCAATTAGAAAAGATATTGGAAGTAAATAATAATTTATAAATTCGCGTGATGAGGAGATAACATTATGAGATGAATTAGTATCTCGTTTTACTGCGCTGGCCACTTATATTTCGTGCTTACTACGGGTGATGAATAATTAATACAGACTTCGGAGGGTGAGAAAAATGAAGAAAATAATTATAATTGTCATTACCGGACTGTTACTTGTCGGGGGCACTCTTTATGCGGCGAACGGGGACTTGATTGTAAACGGCAAGGTCGGCATTGGAACAACGAATCCTGGAAACAAACTTGATATCTCTGGAGGCAGTGGGACTGGAGCAAAAATAAGCATAGGGCAGACAACACAAAGCGAGGGTAGTACGATCCAGAACGCCGGAACATACAATATTGGTAGATCATATTTTTCCAGCAGTTGGGATGATAATTTTTCTATTAGTACGTTTGATGATAGTCCAAATCCAAATTGGACGATTGGTATTGGTAATGGTGACGGTGGATGGTCGGGCAATAAATATATCTTCATGAATGCTGTGGGCAATATAGGCATTGGGACAAATAATCCCATAGGTAAGCTTGATGTTAACGGCCAGATCGCAATCGAGCAGAAAAATTTTGGTGGTAATGCCGGCCTTCTTATCAAGGGGAACTCACCGACAAACAACTGGCCAAACATGGGTTTTTCTCTTGTGAACTCCGCATCAGCAGATATCATTGCCGCTATAATCGGGGGCCAAATAGTGAGCAACACGCAAGGTTCTGAAGCAATGGATTTGATCTTTTACACTGCTAATAATGGCTCGCCTTTAGAACGGATGAGAATACAAAGTGGCGGTGGAGTGAATGTGCTTGGTACAGTATACTCCAACGGGACTGCGCTTACTTCGGACAGTAAATTCAAAATGAATTTGCAACGAATAAACGATCCAATAGACAAAGTTATCAATTTAAGAGGGATCTCATATGAGTGGAAGAGGGCTGAGTTCAAAGAGAAAAACCTGCCCGAAGGCAGGCATTATGGCGTCATTGCCCAGGAGATAGAAAAGGTTCTCCCAGAAGTCGTAAGCACGGGTCCTGATGGCACTAAGGCTGTTGCTTATTCAGAGATCATTCCGGTGCTGATAGAAGCGATCAAGGAGCATCAGAAGGCAATTGAGAATCAGCAGAAAAGAATTGAGCAATTGGAAAAGAATAGATAGGATAGCACTAACGTCGCCGATAAATTGATGCTTTGCTTGTAAACACATACTACTATAACAAAATAATTATTTTTTTCTGAAAAAGGGGAGGCAAATAAAAAATTAGTCGAGTTTCAGCCAGAAACTTTAGTCAATGAACAAGGGCCGAAAGAAAAAAATTAAAATAAGCATAGGGATAACAAATGAAGAGGTCACTTATATTTTGTATTATTGGGATGCTGTTTATCGGCACGAACCTATGTGCGTTTGTGCCACCGCCAAAAATCCCGTTCGCGACACTGTCCGATCTGTGGAATGGCACCGCCCACTTCGTGTTGGAACAGGATCCGGCCCCGGTGCCAAGCTACAGTCACCGCGAAGCCTTCGCTGTGCCGCGGACCGATCTAACTCCCCAACGACTCTATCTGTATCACCGGTGCTACATTGACTTTCCTGAGATATGTCTTTCGATCGCCGACAACTTAGCTGGTTCGAGTTTCCCTACCCAATACGGAGTTGTGATCACACCCTCTCTGGGGCACTTCTCGGTTGCCCCATCAGTCGCACTGGTGAATGGTATTTGGACAATGGTATACGAAGAGGGCGGCTTTGGTATCTACTGGGCGACTTCGGCTGATGGCATCACGTGGCAGAAGCAAGGACCTCTGCCGGCGGAGACGAATGGCTTAGGCGCGACCCCAAGCCTACTGGTGTCCCCGGAGGGGACCGTTTACGTTTTCTATGCGCGACAGGTGTCGGACTCCCGCCTCGTGATCGCGTACCTGAGCGGCCCAAGCATGACGGAGCTCGTCGCGCAGGGCGACGTTCTCGTCGGTGCCCAAAGTTGGGACGCTGGCTCGGTGAGCATGCCGCGCGTTGTCGCCACGGGCGGCTACTATTGGATGATCTACGAAGGCGGGACGCGGAACTTTGGCTGCGGAGGGTCGGAGCAACAGAATGTGTACGGTTGGGGCGTTGCAAGGTCCGCGGATCTCATACACTGGGACGAGTATCCGCGTAACCCGATTATGCAGAGCACTGATTTGCAGTCGTGCGGCCCTGATATGCCGCAGCCATATCTAAATCCTGCCACTGGATTTTTCTACGTCTACCACACAAGCGAGGACACGGGGACGGTTCAACGTGAGTTATTGGACTATGGTAGCGCGTGCGCAGCGTGGCAGGTTGCCCCAGATTGGCAGGAGAAGAACCACGTGTGCATGCCCTCGTGTGGTGGGATGGGAGGGAGTTTCTGCACCCAAACAAAGGATTGCCCTTTGGACATCAGGGGCATAACGAAACTCGGTCAGAGTAACGACTGCTCAGCATGCTGCTCAGCACCCACTTGTGCTACCCTCGGAGGTACCATCTGCGAGCTGAGCGGCAACGGCGTTTGTCACGGGCAAGGTCCTTCAACCATCGACTGTGACCACTGCTGTGGGGGTTCGTTACTGCCATCATGCGGTGCGGCTGGTGGAAATACTTGTGAACTGAGCGTCAAATTGTGCTCTGGGTGGTCACTCCTGGCGAACTACGACTGCCCGATCTGCTGCCGTCGGACCTCTACTGTGACCCCAATAGCTGGGGTGGGCGGTAGTATTAGTCCAGCAGATCCGCAGACGATAAATTATGGTTCAACCATATCATTTACTATAACACCGAATGCTTGCTATCATATTGTTGATGTGAAAGTTGACGGTGTTTCCAAAGGAGCTATAACCATCTACACCTTCTCCAATGTAACTGCCAACCATACTATTTCGGCAAGTTTTGATATCAATACATTTCTTGTAACCGCCTCTGCAGGCGACGGAGGAACAATAACACCACCATCTGCAACGGTGAATTGCGGCAACAGCCAGACCTTTACTGTGACACCAAATACGGGCTATCACATTACGTCAGTTACCGGATGCGGCGGAACGTGGAATGGTGGAAATACCTACACGACCGATCCCCTCTATGCAAATTGCACAGTCTCGGCAACGTTTTCAAATAAATATTCTGTCAGTGTCGTGAAAAGGTCGCATGCCGGGACAGGAACAGTTTTGAGCAATCCAACAGGCCTGTCATGCGGCGCCACGTGTTCTTATGATTTCATTCAAGACTCTACGACAACCCTGACTGCCACGCCTGATGCAGGATCACTCTTTGCCGGATGGACTGGTGACTGCAGCGGAACAGGAAGTTGTTCACTCGTGATGAATTCAGATAAAAAAGTGACGGCAACAATTACTTTTACCTCCTGTTCAACCCTCCCGGTGAGAATCAACAAGCCCGGTGGTACGTATTACTACTCATCCGTTCAGAAAGCTTACGATGACGCTGTGAGTGGCGATGTTATTCACTGTTTGGCAATGGATTTTGCTGAGGACCTCATAGCTAATCGCGACATTGCGATTACATTAGCAGGCGGCTACGACTGCGGTTTTAATTCGGTTGTAGACTATACTGGTCTGTTGGGCATCACAACGAATGCAGGGGTCTTGACTGTTTCAGACGTTGAGACCGTTTCGGCTATACCCGACGGTATCTCCACGCTCATGTCATCCGCCGGTCCCGGAGGAAGCATTTCACCTGCCGGAACCGTAAATGTTTATCGAGGCACAAGCCAAGTATATACGATAACAGCGAATACGGGATATCAGCTGGCAGATGTAATCGTAGACAATATCTCTAAAGGCATGATTACATCTTATACACTTACGGGCATAAACGCCAACCATACGATTCAGGCGATCTTTGCACAACCTTGCTGGGATGCAGCCACACGCTGCAATGACAACAATGCCTGCACCACCGATACGTGCGATGCGGCAACTGGCGCCTGCGGCCACACAGCCGTTGTCTGCAACGATAACAATAACTGCACAATCGACACATGCAATACGGCGACCGGGTGCGTCTTCACAACAAAGAACTGCGATGACGGGAATATCTGCACAACCGATTTGTGTGTTTCAATTATTCCAGGCGGCTGCGTAAACGCCCCCAACACCTTGTCCTGCGACGACAACAACGCATGCACCACAGGCGATAAGTGTTCGAACAAGGTCTGCGCGGGGACGCAAAAGAACTGCAACGACAACAACGCCTGCACGATCGATTCCTGCGATACGGTCTCGGGCAATTGTGTGCGAACGATATCGCCAACACCAAGCTGTATTTCGTGCGCAGGACAGCCGAATGGGTCCGTCTGTACCGATAACAATGCCTGTACCGCGGGCGACGCGTGTTTGGATGGAGCCTGCGTCGGCACGACCATGACCTGCAACGACAACAACGCCTGCACCGCCGACACCTGCGACCCGTTGAATGGATGCGTGATCACCATCAACAACACGCTGCCGTGCAGTGATAAAAACAGCTGCACCGACGGCGATTATTGTTTGAACGGCGCCTGCAAGTCCGGTGTTGTCAGAAACTGCGACGACGGAAATATCTGCACGGATGATAAGATGGTGCCTATTATTGCCGCTTGCTGCGTGCACGTTTCCAATACCAAGTCCTGCAACGACAACAACGCCTGCACCTCAAGCGATAAGTGTGCAAACTCCGTCTGCGCGGGCACTGCCAAGACCTGCGAAGACTATGACTCGTGCACCACCAATTCCTGTGATCCTGCCTCGGGCAGTTGTGTGTATACCCCGGTGCCGGATTGTATCTGCACAGGAAAGCCGGATGGCTCCCCCTGTACTGATGGCAATGCCTGTACCGTCGACTCATGTGTCAATCAGGTTTGCGTCAGTACGCCCAGGACCTGCAACGACAACAATGTCTGCACCACCGATACCTGCAACACGTCGACCGGGTGCGTCTTTACGAACAACACGCTGTCGTGCAGTGATAACAACACCTGCACCGTGGGCGATGTGTGTTTGAACGGCGTCTGCAAGCCCGGGGCGACCACGAACTGCGATGACGGGAATATCTGCACGACCGATACGAGTGTCCCGGTTCTTCCCGGTTGTTGCGTGCATGCGGCCAATACCTTGTCTTGTTCCGACAACAACGCCTGCACTACTGGCGATGTGTGTAATAACAAGGTTTGCACGGGAACGCCCGTCACCTGCACACCACCGTTAACCTGTGATCCGGCAACCGGCACCTGTCAGTAATACTTTTTTGGTGAGATAAATTGGCAATATGAATAAGTTAGAATACTACAAATAACAGGATTAACATAAGGAGGAGAGCAAAATGAAACGGATAATAATGGTATGTACTGTCGGGTTGTTGTTTATCGCTTCTAACCTCTATGCGGCAAGCGGGGATTTAATTGTAAACGGCAACGTGGGTATCGGGACGACGAGTCCTGTAGAGAAGCTTGATGTTGCATATGGCCACATCAAAATAACGGAAGGTTACCTAAAATTAAAAACGACTGGTGGTAGCAGAGAATGGTGGATCGCAGATGCAGTAAATGTAAATGATGGAAAGTTTGCAATTTACGATAATACGGCTACGCCCCCTACTCATCGTTTAGTGATTGATACGAACGGCAACGTCGGCATCGGTACGACTACGCCAAACGCAAAATTGCAAGTAAAGGGTAGTATTGGCATTGGAAGTCACCTGCCCCAGGCCAACAAAGTTTTGTGCTGGACGAGTACAGGTTTAATAGGTTTCTGCGCAAGTGCAATGGATGCCAGTGGAGCATGTAGCTGCTATCAAATAGAGTAAGTGAAGTCTAACGTTCTACGCTAATAGTGCCGCGCATGAGTGGAGGACGGTTGACTATTGAGAAAAAATAGTCCGGGGGTAGGCCGAGGGAAGGAACCTTCAACAGATAGAAGATCCGTTAAACAAGGTGCTAAGCTTGAATGGTCTTTCCTATGAATGGAAGACGGAAGAATATATGGACAGGGGCTTCCAAGAGGGGAGGCACTATGGTGTGATAGCACAGGAGATAGAAAAGGTTCTTCCTGAAATTGTGAACACCGCGCCTGATGGCACGAAGAGTGTCGCTTACACAGAGATCATCCCGGTGCTGATAGAGGCGATCAAGGAACAGCAGAAAGAAATTGAGCAATTAAAAAAGATCATATCGGCAAAATAATAAGTCATTGTTTGGCTTGAGCCCTCTCCCGTGCTGGCGAGGGCCTCTTTTTCTCTGGAAGTTTCCCCGTCAATCTGCTACTCTTTTCCCCATGACAAAACAATCCAGTACCCGCAACCCCTGGTCCTTCCTGCCCACACTCTACTTTGCCGAAGGCCTGCCCTACGTGCTGATCAATACGGTGTCGGTCATCCTGTACAAGCGCATGGGCATTGACAACGCCCACATTGCCTTCTGGACAAGCTGGCTCTATCTGCCCTGGGTCCTCAAAATGTTTTGGGGACCGGCGGTTGACGTGTATTCGACCAAGCGGAAGTGGATCCTCAGTACCCAGGCGGCAATGAGCCTCTGCATGTTCGTCATCGCCTTTTCGCTCAGGTCCGGGTCGTTCTTTTTCCTGTCCCTGGCGGCGTTCTGCGCGGGGGCGTTCATTTCCGCGACCTATGACATTGCCACGGACGGATTCTATATGCTCGCGCTCACGGAAAAAGAGCAGGCACTGTTCGTGGGACTGCGCGCGGGATTTTACCGGCTGGCAATGATCTTCGGCTCCGGATTCCTCGTGTACGTCGCGGGTATGCTCGAAACATCGAGCAATAATGATATCGCGTGGAGCTGGTCAACGGTCATGGCCGCATCCGGGTTGATCTTCGCGGGGGCGGCGATATATCACAAATTCATGCTCCCGTTTCCCGCGTCCGACAGCGGCGATCCGGGAAAAGGAAAGAAAGAGGACGCGTCATTTGTTGAGGTCTTCAGCGCTTACTTCCGGCAGGAAAATATCGGGGTGACGCTGGCGTTCATCCTGTTCTATCGCCTGGGTGAGGCCATGCTCCTGAAACTGGTCTCCCCCTTTCTTCTCGACGCGGCAGGTGTTGGCGGGCTGGGGCTCACTACCAAAGAGGTCGGCCTCGTTTACGGGACCGTGGGTGTTCTGTGCCTGGTTTCCGGAGGGATCCTTGGAGGATGGCTCATCGCGCGGTATGGGTTCAGGCGCTGCGTCTGGCCCATGGTGATCGCCATGCATCTGCCAGACCTCTTTTTTGTGTACATGGCCTATCATCAACCGTCGATCGGGATGGTCTACCCCCTGGTGGCGCTCGAGCAGTTCGGCTACGGCCTGGGTTTCACGATATTCACCGTCTATCTCATGTACTCGGCGCAGGGTAGATTCAAGACATCGCACTACGCCATCTCGACCGGCATCATGGCCCTCGGCATGATGCTGCCGGGATTCGTGAGCGGCTGGCTGCAGCAGGCGGTAGGGTACAAGATGTTCTTCGTTATCGTGTGTGTAATGACGATCCCCGGCATGCTGACGATATTCTTCCTTCCGAAGGAGAGGATGGAGAGGTCGGAGTAACAGTATCCAACGCTGACGCTCTGACGGGACGATGAGGAGGCGCGGGAAGAACAAGAGACGCGGCGACGGGGAGACCTGGAGAGAGGGAAACTCCGCGTCGCCGCTTTGTCTAGTCTTTCCACGACCCGCCCAGGGTAAAACCTATTATGACACCGATAAGCGGGCCGATGGTATCTCTGCTGATGATGTTCAGCACACCGAGTGCGAGCATCAGGGGCAGGACGAAGACAATCGAAATGAACTGAATGGTCTTGGACCCGATCACCGCGTTCTGTTTAATGATGAGATAGTAAATGCCTCCCAGTCCTCCTGCCATGATGAGCGATGCAATTACCGCGATCCATATCTGATACATTTTTTAACCTCCGTGCAATGAATTATATGCTCCGGGACCATGGGCCCCCTTCACAATTCTGGTATTATAGGCCAAGAGAAGAGTGTTTGTCAAAGACATCCGGACGGTTCAGGAAGGCCAAAGCAGAAACATTTGCTGGTATCTTTATTTAAAAGCAGGTAAAATATTCCTGTCGTTTCCGGCGATCTCCGCGGACACGGTAAAGACTTGCTATAATGAACACTAAGGAGCCGGTATCGACAAGGTCCTGTACTCATTCGGGCTGATCATCGCGGCGGGTTACGCATGGAGGTACTTCAACCCGAGCGGCCTTGACCGCAACCGGGTGCGTCACGCGCTGAGCGTTGCGGTGTTCAATTTTTTTATTCCCCCGCTGGCTTTCGGCTTGATGGTGAGCGCCCCTGTTGACCGGAGCCTCATTTCCATCCCGCTGACCGGGGCTGTCGTTGTCTTTGCATCCCTCGCGGCCGGTTTTGCGGCCTATCGGCTGGTGCCGTGGTTCAGGGACCTGCCGCGTCCCGCTGTCGGGGCCATGATCATATCCAGCGCTTTCGGCAACGTGATGTATCTGGGCCTCCCGGTCATCACCGAGATGCTCGGCGCCCGGTATGGATACGTGGCGGTCCTGTACGACCTGCTCGCGTCGACCCCGATCCTGCTGACGATCGGGGTGTTCATCGCCGCCCGGTATGGGAGCGGAAAGGCCGTGTCAGTCGGTGCATCGCTCAAGCGCGTGTTCCTGCTTCCGCCGCTCTGGGGAGTGGCTGCCGGCATTGTTGTTCGTCTCGCCGGGGTCACGGTACCATTGCCTGTGCTGGATGCCGTTGGGCTCATGGGCAAGGCGGTGGTCCCGATCATGATCTTCACCGTGGGTCTGGCGCTCGATTTTCGCGATGTCAAACGGCTCTCGATCGCGGCGCCGGCGCTCGCGATAAAGCTCATGCTTGCACCGGCCCTGGCCTGGTGGATCGGTTCGCGGCTCGGGATGAATGCCGAGGTACTCAAGGCAACCACCATTGAAGGCGCGATGCCGGTGATGGTGCTTTCGCTCGTGATCGCCGACGAGTTCGACCTGGATGTGCCGCTTGCGGCGGCGTGTATTGCCGTTTCCACGGTTGCATTGTTCTTCACGATGCCGGTGATGATGAAAATACTTTATTAAATTTCAGCGAGAGAGGTCACTATGCAGGCCAAACACGATCATGCTCACCAACACGATGAGCATTACAGTGCCGACCACGGGCACGGCGACCACGAGGAACACGAGCACGGCCTGGTCGACGTGACGATCCAGCTCGAGGATGAACATATTCCGGCGCTGGATGAGACGGCCGCAGAGCTTACGAAAGAGCTGAAACAGCCCTGGGACCGCGGGGCCGTGGTGCGGCTGGCGCTGAGCGAGTTTTTTTCGCGGCGGGGGAAGATCACGTAGAATCAATGCAAAATTATAAAAACAAGTTTTTAGCATTTTGCCTTTTCCATTTTTCATTTTGCATTCTCACTTGAGGTCCTTATGGCCTACGCAGTCGTGAACAAACAATACCTGATCGACATCCATGTGCACGGAGCGGGTGAATACGACACGCGCACGCGGCGGCAGGACGATATTATTCATATGGCCGGCATGCACGGTGACCGGGGAACGTCGGCGATCGTTCCCACCATCTATCCCGGTTCCCTCGAGATCATGCGCGAGAACATGGCCGCGGTGCAGCGCGCCAAGGACACGCAGCGCGAGGGCGCCAGGATCCTCGGCGTACACGTCGAAGGACCTTTCCTTAATGCCGAGCGCGCGGGTGCCCTTGACGGGAAGAGCTTTGTTGATCCCTCGGTGGAAATATTCTCACGGCTCATTGAGGATTTTGAGAACCTCATCAAGATCATTACGATCGCCCCGGAACTGCCGGGCGCCCTCCGGGTGATCGAGCTTTGCCGCGAAAAGGGTTTTCTCGTGCATATGGGCCACAGCGATGCGTCGTTCGAACAGGCCGAGGAGGGCAAGCGAGCCGGCGCCACCGGCATCACCCATGTGTTCAATGCCATGCGCGGCTTTCACCACCGGGAGCCCGGCCTTGCCGGGTTCGGACTCATGGACGAGGACATCTACGTGGAGGTCATCGCGGACATGGCGCACCTGCACCCGCAGAGCCTTAAAATGCTTTTCGATATGAAATCGCCAGACAAAATAATCCTTATCTCGGATTCGATCAAAGGGCCGAATTGGGGAAGCGGCCCTATCCGGGGCGTGGGCGGCGTTCTCATGGGAAGCGGCATTGCGCTGGCGGATGCGGTGAAGAACCTGGTCGCGCTCGGCGTGCCTCAGGAGCGGGCGCTTCAGTTTGCGGCGGACAACCCGAGAAAGTATCTGGGAATAACATCAATATGATGCAAGCACTCCCATCGAATATCGACAGCTTGCACGCGCAATGCCATCTTAGCGCTCAATTCAAATCATGATATGTTTTGACCATTGGCCCGCAGGATCTTAGATTTGCCGAAGTGTTGCCGTTTCGTATGTAGTGTAGTATGTTCAGCGCGGTGCATTTGAACGGATTATGAACCATTCTATACAGAACATAGAGCCCGAACGCCTTTCCATCCTGCTTAAAGTCGGGCTGCGGTTGGCCGCTGAGCGCAATCTTGACCGCTTGCTCGAGATGATCATCAACGAGACGACGGCGGTCATGGGCGCGGAGCGCAGTTCGCTTTTTTTGATCGACGCGGAAACGAACGAGATGTGGGCCAAGATCGCCCAGGGCGTTCATGTCATGGAGATCCGCTTTCCGGTCGGCGTGGGAGTCGCCGGGATGGTATGGAAGGAGGGCAAGATCATCAATATCCCCGATGCCTACCAGGATGCGCGTTTCAATCCCGAGTTCGACAAGAAGACAGGCTTTCGCACCCGGAGCATCCTATGCGCCCCGTTAAAGAACATCAGAGGAGAGACGATCGGTGCGATACAGGTGCTGAATAAAAAGGCGGGGATGTTCCAGCAGGATGATGAAACGCTGCTTACGGCGCTGTCCGCCCAGGCAGCGGTGGCGATCGACAACGCGGACCTGTATCAAAAACTGAACGAGTTGAACCGTTCCCTTGAACTCAAGGTGCATGAGCGGACCGAGGCGCTTCAGAACGCAAACGAACAGCTCACGGTGCTGAACAAGGAACTGGAGCAGATATCGATCACCGACGCGCTCACGAAGGTATACAATCGACGCTACTTCATGGAGCGGTTGAGGCAGGAGGTGAAGCGCGTATGCCGCTATGGCCCGCCGGTCTCACTCCTCATGATCGATATCGACTATTTCAAGAAGGTAAACGACACCTACGGCCACCAGGCGGGCGACACGGTCCTTGCCGGCGTGGCCGGGCTTATCAACGGCAAACTCAGGGAGACTGACCTGATAGCGCGGTACGGAGGGGAGGAGTTCTGCCTGCTCGCCACGGGCACGGAGCAGCCTGGAGCGCAGATCCTTGCCGATCGCGTGCGCAAGCTCATCGAGGATGCGGAATTCGAACACGGCGCCGTTCATATCAAGGTGACCATCAGCATCGGTATCGGCACGTGGGATGCGTCGCTCAAAGAGGACTTCGAGGAGCTCATTCACCGTGCCGATACGGCGCTTTACCGGGCGAAGGCAGAGGGAAGGAACCGGGTCTGTGCCTGAAACGGCACCTGCATCCGGGGAAGGCCGCCGCGCTTTTGGCGTAGTGGACATCGTATCCTGTGCGTCATGGCTAAGACTTGGAGATATTGTTTCTCCAACGCAATTGACTATTTTCTCCTGGTTGGTTAATATACGAACTACGTGATTGTAAAGTGAAGATTGGAATCCCCGATCAGGTCGAGGACAAGATTGGAAATTTTAAAGTGAAGGTGTTTTTGACTTTATTTTGATATTTGCAATCTACAACTTCCAATTTTCAATTAAGGAGTTTTTCCATGTCTCATCCCCAAACAGAGAAAGCGCCCCATGGCCACGGTCATCCCGGCGGAGAAAAAAAGTATCTTCCCCGGCTGATCGCCTGGGAGGTGACCCGCAGCTGCGTGCTGAACTGTGTCCACTGCCGCGCTGCGGCGCGGTACGGCCCGTACCCGGGCGAGCTGAACACGGAGGAGTGTTTCCGGTTCCTGGACGACGTCAAGTCCTTCAGCGACCCGATCATCATCCTGACCGGCGGCGAGCCGATGATGCGGGCCGACATCTATGACATCGCGAAACACGGAACGAAGCTCGGTCTGCGCATGGTCATGGCGCCTTGCGGCTTGCTTGTGACCGAGGAACTGGCGCAGAAGATGAAGGATTCGGGCATCATGCGCGTGTCGCTCTCGATCGACGGCCTAGACGCAAAGAGCCATAATGCCTTCCGGCGCGTTGAAGGCGCCTTCGAAGGCGTGATGAAGGCCATTGAGAACTTCAAAAAGGTCGGCATGGAGTTCCAGGTGAATACGACGATCACGAAGCATAATGTGAAGGACCTGCCGAAGCTCCTTGAGATGGTGATCGGATTGGGCGCGGTTGCCTATCACCCGTTCCTGCTCGTCCCGACGGGCCGCGGCAAGGATCTCATTGACCAGGAGATCCCTCCCGCGGAATACGAGAGCACGCTTAAATGGTTCTATGAGATGCGGGACAAGGTGCCGATCCAGTTCAAGCCGACCTGCGCACCTCACTATTACCGCATCTTCCGGCAGGGTGAGAAGGAAAAGGGCAAGATCGTGACGCCCGAGTCCCATGGTTTCGATGCCATGACCAAGGGCTGCATGGGCGGCCAGAGCTTTGCCTTCGTGTCGCACATGGGCAAGGTCCAGATCTGCGGGTTTCTCGAAGAGGAGGCCGGAGACATCAGAAAAGAGCCGTTCTCAAAAATATGGAACAACTCGCAGCTCTTTCAAGAGATGCGCGATCTCGACCACTACCACGGCAAGTGCGGCATCTGCGAGTACCGCAAGGTCTGCGGCGGCTGCCGGGCCCGCGCTTTTGCCATCTCCGGCGACTACCTCGCATCCGAGCCGTTCTGCACCTATGAGCCGGTGAAGATGAAGGCAAAGTAAGATCCAAGGCATCAACAGCGGGGATGAGGATCAATCATCCCCTTTTTGTTTTGCTCTTTCATCTTTCACATGAAAATCCCTTTTACCCCGAACATATCGCCGGAACTATCGCACGATGAGCTGCGCTCCCTTGCAGCGGATGTGGCAAGGCTTTCAACGCTGTTGACCAGTGAGCGTGAAGACCTTCCCGCGGCCTATCTCAAGGACGAGAGACTCCGGAACGCATACCGGGCCTATTTTCTTCCGTCAAACCTCTCCAAGATCCACAAGCCGCTTCAGGAATTGTCCCTGCATCCCCGGGGCCTGTTTTCAAAACCAAAGCTCCGGCTCCTTGATATCGGCGCCGGTCCCGGTACCGCCTCACTTGGCGCGCTCACGTTTTTTTCGCGGCAGGAATGGAAGTATCCGCATCTGGAGTTCACGGCCGTTGATCAGGTGGCGGGCAATCTGAAGATAGCCGAGGAACTTTTTTCATCCTTCGGAACAACGCCTGAACGCGAGGCATCATTGAAAACAGTCAGAACGGACATCGAGGGACTGGGAAATATTTTGCACGGACATTTTGACGTGATCATTTTGTCGAATGTCATGAACGAGCTGTTTGCCCGTGATGAAGGAAGGACCGGGAAGCGGATAGGTATCTTGAATGCCATCCTGAAAAGATTTCTTGCTGACGACGGCAGCTGTATCATCATCGAGCCGGCCCTGCGGGAGACCTCCCGCGAGATGCTCGAGGTCAGGGACGGCCTGCTGGAGCAGGGCCTTCACGTTTATTCCCCCTGTCTCTTCAACCAAAAGTGTCCCGCGCTGGTGAACCCCAAGGACTGGTGCCATGAGGACATCCCCTGGGACCCGCCCGCGCTCGTGAAAGAGATCGATAAACTCACGGGGCTCCGCAAGGACTCCCTCAAGTTCTCCTATCTGGTCCTTAGAAAGGACGGTCTCTCGCTGAAGGATGGTCCTCGTGAAAATTCGTTCCGCGTGGTGAGCGAGCCGCTGGCCTCGAAGGGGAAGCTTGAGTACTATCTATGCGGCGCCGGGGAACGAAAGCTCGTCATGCGGCAGGATAAGGACGAAACTCCGGGGAACGAACCCTTTGGGTCCCTGCAGCGGGGAAATCTCGTCGATTTTGAAGGGTGGATCGATGAAGGGACACGGTTCAAGGTTGTCAAAGCGACAGCAGTGACGTATGCAGGGTAGTTGGTTCTTGCTTCTCGTCTACTTTTAACGTATCATTCCGTTCCTATGAGCAGATACCGACCTCCACAGATACCGGGCTCCAAATATATTACGCCTGAAGGCAGGAAGCGCCTGAGCGACGAGTTCGAGTTCCTTTGGCGGGAAAAGCGTCCGGAAGTGACCGCGGCGCTTGCCGCGGCCGCGGCCGAGGGCGACCGGTCCGAGAACGCGGAGTATATCTATCGCAAGAAGCAGCTGCGCGAGATCGATGCCCGCATCCACCATCTCAAGGACCGGCTGGAGCATATTGTCGTGGTGGACAGCGCGCCGACCGATCCGTTACGGGTATTCTTCGGCGCCTGGGTGCGGCTCGAGGACGACGAGGGAAATATCGCCGAGTACCGCATCGTGGGTCCCGACGAGTTCGACCCCGCAAAGAACCTGATCAGCATGGATGCGCCCATGGCAAAGGCGCTGATGAAGAAGACCGAGGGCGATGAAGTGATGGTCAAGCGGCCCAAGGGCGATATGGTATTCACGATAATGAGGGTGCAGTATGAGCCGTTCACCTGATTTATAATTCTACGCGGTCCTCCCATGAACCTTATCCTTCTTTTTCCAGACGATTTCACGGACAATACCAATATCGTCCGGCTTCAGGACCGACGACTGAAGCATGTCCTCGAAGTGCACCGCGCTTCAGTCGGCGATGAGCTCTGTGTCGGCGTTCTCAACGGGCAGATCGGCTTCGGTAAAGTCACCCTCCTGACCCAATCGGTCCTGGAGATGGAAGTCTGGCTCGAACGCGCGCCGCCTGCCGCGCTTCCGTTGACGCTCATCCTCGCGCTGCCGCGGCCCAAGGTTCTCCGGCGGGTGCTGCGGTCCGTCAGTTCTCTCGGGGTGAAGCGGATCATTCTGCTTAACTGCTTCAGGGTGGAGAAGAGCTTCTGGCAGAGTCCCTTCCTGAACGAATCAAGTGTGAAAGAACAGCTGGTCCTCGGTCTCGAACAGGCGCGCGACACGGTCCTTCCCGAGGTCCTGCTGCGGCCGCTGTTCAAGCCCTTTGTGGAGGATGAGCTGCCGGAAAAGATCAAAGGGACGCTCCCTCTTGTCGCGCATCCGCATGCCACTGCACCCTGTCCGCGTGATGTCAAACGCGCCGTGACCCTCGCCATCGGACCGGAAGGCGGTTTTATCCCCTATGAAATAGAAAAGCTCGTTGCTTGCGGGTTCACGCCCGTTCAGATGGGAGAACGCATCCTGAGCGTCGAGACCGCGGTGCCGGCTCTGATAGCGCGATTGTTGTGATCTGGGTAGGGGAGGCTCTTGTGCAGCGGAAAAATAACAACCGTTGATGAACGAGAGAGAACTTATTGTTATAGGCACTTGTCGGCTAATACCGCAAATTGAGTAATTATCATCGTCTCGTCCCCTCACCCAACCCTCTCCCCGCAGGGGAGAGGACGAAGATCACTCCCACCGGAAGATAACGATCCTATCGAGAGAAAGACAGCAGTCATGTGCGCGAGGATAGCGAGGTGAGGTGCGATGTCCATGAGACCGGCGTCGCGCTGTCAAGCGAGACGGCATACGATTCCGGCTTGAGTCGGCAGGGCGAATAGTGTAAAGTACGATCATGATCATCGTAACCCGCACCATATCGCTTGACGAGAAAGAGATCCAGCTCCACTTTGTCCGTGCCTCAGGCCCGGGCGGCCAAAACGTGAACAAGGTGTCCACGGCCGTCCAGCTCCGGTTCGATGTGGGGAACTCACCGTCCCTTCCCGGCGATGTGCGCACGCGGCTTATCCGCCTGGCAGGCAGGCGCGTTACCCAGGACGGCATCCTGCTCATCGAAGCACGCCAGCACCGAACGCAGGAGCGGAACCGCGAGGACGCGATCGCGCGGCTGGTGGAGCTCATTCGAAAGGCGACTGAGAAGCCGAAGCCAAGGAAGAAGACAAGACCGACACTGGCGGCGAAAGAGCGGCGGATCGAGAGCAAAAAGCAGCGGGGTAAGACCAAGCAGATGAGGAAAGCGGCTTGTCCTTCGGAGTAGCGAAGAGAACGACTGAAAATAGAATCGCCCCTCACCCTGGCCCTCTCCCCGGAGGGGCGAGGGATTTTTTGTTATTTTTAAGCCTGCCCTGAGAAAAGCCGAAGGGGTGAAGGCGAACTGCTAAGAGGAATTTTCATGGCGCAGCCGTGGCAGACAATAGACAAGGTCGATACCGCGGACGGGTTACTCGAACTGCGCAAGCGGGGCGAACGGGATTTTTTGATCCTCATCAATAACCGCGTGCTCATGAACAGCAGCGCGAACCGGTCCGAGATCGTGCTCGGAGAGCTGGCGTGTACATTGGTTGCGGGACGCAGGGTCCCGCGGGTGCTGATCGGCGGTCTGGGCATGGGGCTCACCCTGCAAGCAGCTCTCGACGCGCTGCCTGTTGCAGCGCAGGTCATAGTCGCAGAACTGAATCCGGTCGTGGTCAACTGGTGCCGCGGTCCTCTCGCCATGCTTACGAACCGCGCCGTGGATGACCCTCGTGTCACCATGGTGATCGATGACGTGTCATCCGTGATTGCAAGGGCCGCACTACCAGGCGTTGAACAGTTCGATGCCGTTATCCTTGACCTCTACGAAGGCCCTGGGGCATCAAGCGATGCTTTGCTCGATCCTTTCTACGGGAACCGCGCTCTGAAGACGACAGCTGCTGCCCTGTCCACGGGCGGGATTTTCGCTGTCTGGGGAGAGAAGCCTGATGCGTTATTCGAGAAGCGCCTGGTTGCCGCGGGATTTAGTGTGGATCGAAAGCGGCCGGGAAGGGGAGGGTTGCGGCACGTGGTATATGTGGCCCGGAAGTCTGCAGCGAAGGTCCAGTAAATTTTTCAATAGAGCATTGCAGGCGGGATGACGGCTTTGCAGCAGCAGGAACCGCTTAATTTCCTGCCGCGGATTCCTTGGTGATGATCGGGGCGCAACGCGCGTGGATCTCACGAGCCTTGCCCTCGTCGATGAAGAGGGACACTAATTTCTGGACCTTCTCGCACGTTTGGGCAACGGTTAGTTTACCCGCAGAGCATTCGTCAAGGATCGTGTCGACCCGGCGGAGAAACAGCTCGCTCGCGCTCTGGCCGATAACCGCGCGGATCTCGCTCTTCAGGTGATCTGCTATTTCTTTTGACACGGGACTCATAGACCGATGTCCTCAATTATTTTAAAGAACAACTTGATCACGATAAGGACAAAGATCGCGCCAAAAAGAAAAATCACGCCCACGAGCACGTCTTTGAATTCCGGAGGGAGCAGGCGAAAGAAGGGTGTGGAAAGATACCCGGCCGTGAACATCACGATAAGACCCGACAAGATATTCCACGTCGACCTGACCTTGCCGCCCGGTACTCTATGTCTGAGGATGAACGCCTTATACAGGGCATAGAGCATAACCCCGATCGATGAAATGCTGAGAGCCAAAAAGAGTGTCTCCATAGTATGGCAACCTCCCTCAGGAAAGAATAAATATAACGATTTAACGCATTATAATCAATTCTATATGAAAATATTGTTTTGTCAATAAATATTTGGAATGTGCATGGTCAAGCGCGGAAAGACAGCGGCTGGACGCGAGATGATTCAAATTTCGCCATGATTTCGGTTGCAATTCAACAATTCACGGAGTACATTGTGCGGGCGCAACACGGTGATAAAGAACGGGGTATGGAATGGCATTGGTAAGTTTACAGGACGTCAAGGTCAGTTTCGGCGGTCCATTGCTGCTCGAAGGCGTCGATCTCTCGATCGACTGCGGGGAGCGGGTCTGTCTGGTCGGACGGAACGGTACGGGCAAGTCCACGGTCATGAAGCTTATTACGGGCGAGATCCAACCCGACGGCGGCAAGATCGTTTTTCAGCAAGGGGTGAAGATCACGCTCTTGACGCAGGAGGTTCCGCAGGCGCTCTTCGGCAGCGTGTTCGATGTTGTCTCGAGCGCGTTCGGCGAGCAGGGGAAGCTGCTTGCGGCATATCATCATGTGAGCGCCAGACTGGCCCACGACCACAGCGAGAAGCTGATGGCGGAGCTCGAGGATGTGCAGCACAAGTTCGAGTCAGCCGGCGGCTGGCAGATGCAGCAGCGCGTTGATGAGATCCTGACCCGGCTCAAGCTGCCCGAAGACGCTGAGTTCTCGGAACTCTCGGGCGGGCTCAAACGGCGTGTTCTGCTGGCCAGGGCGCTGGCAGGCGCGCCGGACCTGCTGCTGCTGGACGAGCCCACGAACCACCTGGACATCGATGCCATTGCCTGGCTCGAAGAATTTCTGCTGACCTTCGGCGGGACCCTGCTTTTCGTGACCCACGACCGCATGCTGCTCCAGAAGCTTGCAACGCGCATCGTTGATCTTGACCGCGGCAGGCTCACGAGCTGGCCAGGCAATTACCAGGCCTATCTTGAACTGAAACAGGCAGCGCTCGATTCCGAGGTTGTGGAGAACGCGAAGTTCGATAAAAAGCTTGCGGCTGAAGAGGTATGGATCCGCCAGGGCGTCAAGGCGCGCAGGACAAGGAACGAAGGCCGCGTGCGTGCGCTCAAGGAGCTGCGCAGGACCAGGAGCGAGCGGCGTGAGGTGATCGGCGCGGCGCGCATGCAGATGCAGGATGCGGAGCGCACGGGCAAGCTGGTGATCGAGGCGACAGGGGTCACCCACAGCTACAACGGCACTGTTGTCATCCGCGACCTGTCCACGACCATCATCCGTGGGGACAAGATCGGCATTATCGGGCCGAACGGCTCGGGCAAAACCACGCTGCTCAAGATCCTGCTGGGGGAACTGACCCCCCGCGCAGGCAGGGTGAAACACGGCACGAATATTGAAGTGGCATACCTCGACCAGCACCGCGAACAACTCGATGATGAGAAGACCGTTCAGGACAACGTCGCGAACGGCAGCGACCACGTGACCATCAACGGCAACCGGCGGCATGTCATCGGCTATTTGCAGGATTTTCTGTTCGCGCCCGCCCGCGCGCGCAGCCCGGTGAAGGTACTGTCCGGCGGCGAGCGCAACCGTCTCCTGCTCGCGAAGCTCTTTACCCGGCCCTCGAACGTCCTGGTGCTCGATGAGCCCACGAACGATCTCGACATTGAGACCCTCGACCTGCTTGAAGAGCTGCTCATGGACTATCCCGGCACGGTGCTGCTCGTGAGCCACGACCGCGCGTTCATCAACGATGTTGTCACCAGCACACTCGTGTTCGAGGGCGACGGCAGGGTGAATGAATACGTCGGCGGATATGACGACTGGCTCCGTCAGAGGCAGTGGAAACGTGAAGTGCCCGCGGCACCGGTCAGGACAGGGGAAAAAAATGTTGTGCCCGATATTAAAAAAGCGAAGCCGCGCAAGCTGAGCTTTAAAGAACAAAAAGAGCTTGAGACATTACCGCAGCGTATTGAAAAGCTCGATGCCGAACAGCAGCAGATCATCACGACCATGGCTGCCCCGGCCTTTTATCGCGGGAGCGGCAACAAGGTGGCTGACACAAAGGCACGGCTTGAAGCGGTTGAAAAAGAACTGGCTGAAGTATACAAGCGCTGGAATGAGCTGGAGGCGCTGAAGGGGTAGCGCACGAAAACATCCGCATCGCTTTCCCGGGACCCTGTTTTGCCGCACTTCCATTCTTGAGCCTATTCTTGTTGCGCGTTGTTACCCGGGGCGAGCTCGAATTGACGTAAGACCGCGTCATCAACGCCTGCGGATATTGAGTTTGTGTACTAAGGCCTTCCGCATTAAAATCATGATTTTAGAAGACATTATAATCGTAGTGTTAAACACTATTCGAACTGTTGATTGACCTTTCTTCTCGCATTTGATAAACTGTAAAACATACCGGACAGTAAGATCATATCCCAAACCGATATTCACCAGTTGGCAGTCACCATTGCATCTGACACGATATTCAATTGTCCTCATCATCATCGCGACTCTGAAGAACTAGGAGGAATGACCCATGAAAAAAGCGGTTCTGATAATCCTGTGTATCATAGTGTGTTCCGGAATTACCCTGGCGCAGACAGGAACGAAGAAAAAGCGAACCCCGGCCAATATTTACGGCATGGTGTTGCTGAATAATCACTCCGAGAAAGCAGGCCTGGCCCCCGTGGTGTTTAACCACTGGCTTCATCGGGCAAAGTTCACCTGCAGGCTTTGTCATGTGGACATTGGATTTGCCATGAAAGCGGGCGGTACCGATATCAAGGCTGCCGACAACATGAGCGGTTATTACTGCGGGGCATGCCATAACGGAAAGCGGTCTTTCCCCGGGATCGCAAAGATGTTTGAGGCGTGTTCGAAAAAGCCGGTTGCTGAAAACGAGAAACGATGCGATCGGTGCCATTCGTTGGGGACGAATGTGAAACGGGAATACGAGTTCGCTGAATTCACCGGCAAGCTGCCGAAAGAACGGTTCGGGAACGGCATAAACTGGGAACTGGCCGAAGAAATGGGGCTCGTCAAGCCCCTGGATTTCCTCGAAGGCGTGTCCATCAAGCGACAGGCCTTTGCCATGAAAAAAGACAAGCCCATCAAGGATATGCCCATCGAGGCGAAGATAGAAGGGATGCCCACCATCATTTTTTCCCACAAAAAACACGCGGTTTGGAACGGATGCGAACTGTGCCATCCCGAGATATTCATCAGCGTGAAAAAGGGGGACATGAAATACTCCATGATGGAGATATTTGAGGGGAAATACTGCGGCGTGTGCCACGGCAAAGTGGCGTTTCCAACGCTTGACTGCCAGCGATGCCATACCAAGCAGGTTGAAGGATAAAAAGACTCGACATGCTTGCGCGGCATCTCTATCGGGGAGGGCAGGCTCCGAACACGAAAATCTATTTTTTTCTGTCAGCGTGAAAGCGTGCAAGCCTGCGAGCCGATTTATCAACAAAACCGGGGAGATCGTATGAAGAACAAACAAGGCAGTCTTGTGATCACGCTGGTCATCGCACTATCGGTGCTCTCCGGCATAGCGGTCTTTTCCGATTTCCTGCTTGCCTCTCCGGCGGCCGCCGTTGCACAGGATGACTGGAAGAAGGAGTTCGAGGAAATCTGTTCTCAGACCCAGGACGCCATGTTAGGTACGCCCGAGGAATTGAAGGATCTTGTCAGCCGGTGCGATGCGTTGAGGCCGCGCATCGAAAAACTTGATGAAACGCAGAAAAAGATCTATTTAAAAAGGCTCCACATGTGCCGGGACCTCTTCAACTATGCCCTCGAATCGAAAGCGGGCAAGTGAACCATGGGTCAGGCCCCTGCAATCTGCGAATAACGATCATGGTTTTACCCCGTTAGAGAATGCCGCCGACTCCTGTCATCGCTAGAGAACGGAGCTCTCTAACGGGGTTTACTTCTTCTTGTTCTTCAGTAACGCTTCGAGGGCAGCGAAGGGTTTGTGCGTGGCGGACGCCTCTTTATTGCCGCCCGGCTTCGTCTCGCCGAACGATTCTTCATCCAGATACTCCTGGTGCTCAATATCGTGGCAGTAAAGACAGAGCAGCTCCCAGTTGCTGCCGTCAGGCGGATTGTTGTCGTGATCATGGTCCTTATGATGGACCGTGAGTTCGCGGAGTTTTTTCCCCGCGAATTCACGTCCGCACCGCGCGCAGATCGAAGGGTACAGCTTGAGCGCCTGGTCCCGATAGGTCTTCTCCCGGAGTTCACGATTGTGCCGCACTTCGGCGATGATCCGCTCCTGTTCGTCGTTCTCTGGTCGTGAGTCCTTCACTGACATAAGTACACCCTTCGGATCGTCTTGATTAGACGAAGTTGTTTTTACGAACAAGATGCCTGGTGAACTGCCGTGACGCCCTGCTGCAGGCATTCGAAGTATTCCCCGATCTCCCGCCTTACCTCCTGAACGGTCGCCAGATGATTGATCGTTGTTCTGAACTCCGCGGCGCCATGCAGGCCTTTCGTGTACCAGCAGAGATGTTTGCGCATTTCGCGCACGCCGACATTTTCGCCGAGCAGTTTGACCATATCGTTCAGATGGCGGAGCATGGTCGCGTGACGCTCTTCAAGGGAAGGGCAGGCAGGCGCGAGGCCGGTTTCGAGATACTGCCGTGCTTCGCGGAAGATCCACGGATATCCCTGGATCGCCCGTGCGATCATGACCCCATCGCATCCTGTCTCGTCCATCATCCTCTTCGCGTCCTGCCCGGAGCGCACATCGCCGTTCCCGATGACCGGTATGCCGACGGACTTCTTTACGACTTTGATCATGTCCCAGTCAGCATGGCCCGAGAAGCCCTGCGCTTTGGTCCTCGCATGCACGGTCACGGCGGCGACGCCCGCTGATTCGGCGGCCTGCGCCACGTCCACTGCCACGATGTTCTTTGCATCCCAGCCGAGCCGCATCTTGACCAGGACCGGAACTTTTGACGCTCCCACGACGGCCGCCATGATCTCTTTGGCAAGTCCGAGATCGCGCAAAAGCGCTGCGCCGGCGCCGGACTTCAGGATCTTCGGCACCGGGCAACCCATGTTGATGTCGATAAAATCGACCTCCCCCTGCGATACGATGTGCGCTGCCTCAGCCATGGACGCGGGTTTGGATCCGAAGATCTGGAACACGACAGGGCGCTCGGCCGGATCGGTGCGGAGCATGCCGTGGGTGCGCTTGTGCTCCCGGATCAGCGCTTCGACGCTCACCATCTCTGAGAAAACGAGTCCCGCGCCGAGCTCCTTGCAGATCCTGCGGAACGGAAAGTCCGAAATGCCGGCCATGGGCGCGAGCACAAGGGGGTTGATCTTGAGCATCTCTCGTATCTGCATGGGGGATATTATAACCGAACGGGCGGGAAATGCGAGGGGTTTTTAGAGAGAGAATTAAACAAACGAAAATAGAATATTACCACGAAGGCACAAAGACACTAAGAACTTCCTGAAACTATGCGAGTGCAACAAACACCAAAACCGCTCAAGCCTTTCTTCGTGACTTCGTGTCTTTGTGGTAAATCAAGGTTCCAGATTGTCCCAATTTTCCCTTTCACTTTTTCAGCAGTTCTCCCACGGTCACGAGCGTAAATCCCTGCTTTCGTAATCCATCAATAATGTCCGGCAGGACCTCCGCGGTGTGAACTCCTTTCCGGTTCATATGGAACACGATGATGCTCCCGCCTTTGGCGTCACGCAGGATGCCGCGGACGATTCTCTGCGGCGAGAGACCCGCATCCGGGTCTCCAGATGCGATATCATACTGGATGGTCGTGAGTCCGGCTGTCTTTGCGATAGTGGCGATCCGCCCATCAACCTCGCCGTACGGCGGCCGAAAATAGCGCGGTGACCTGCCGGTCGTCTTATTGATGATCGCCTGCGTCCGCTTCAGTTCCCGCAATATCCGCGCATCGTCCTTTTCAAGCAAATGGGGATGATAGTAACCGTGGGATGCGAGCTCGAACTGCGACTGGGCCGCGAGGTACTTTGCCTTTTCCGGGTTCTTCTCCACCCACCGTCCGCTCAGAAAGAGTGTAGCAGGAACCTGTTTCCCAAGAAGGACCTCGATGACCTTTTCGTCATACTCATCATGCAAGGTCGTGGGGCAGGCATCGAAGGTAATGGCAATCTCACGGGAGTCCCTGCGGCCGTGCTCGATAATGAGGCTGTCAGCGACGCAGGTGAAGCAGACACATAAAAGGATGAGAAGGCTTCCGAGGACGAGCATCAGAAATTTTGCGTGAAACCGCAACTGAACCATAGTACGGTCATTCTATACCAACGGGGGAGGAGGGGTCAATTGATAAAAACCATGAATAGGACGCACTTCCAACTCTCGATCCTGATCAGGTTTGTATGCCATGGTCCAAGAAGTCCGTGTTGAGTCTCGGATGGCGCGAAAGTCGCGTGTTGCTCACTGAGTTCTTTCCGCAGCTTTTGTGTACAATGAATGGTTTGCATTAAAATAACTTGCGGATTGTTTTAATGTTGCGAAGAGTCTTCCTCATCCGCTTTCAACAACGCGTCCTCAATGTGGGACGCAATAGTTTCTGTGTCCTGTACATCATCGCCGCAAATCTCAATGCCGGAGATCACCTTCTCGGCGTGGCGCAGGCACTGCCCAAGGAAGATGCGTTTTTCGGCTAAGATTCTCCGGTCACGGCTTTCCCAATAGTCCCCTTCGTCGTTCACAATGAGGCCGGGAATATAGCTCTGTTTAAGACCGTCCAGAAGTTCGATGACGCGGATATGGGACTTGATGCCCGCGAACTGCGTCTTACACATAGTAAAGCGCTCGCCTTGCCCATTGTTGTGAATCCAGGAGACCTGCTGTAGCATGTCCGTCAACACCCCGGAACGATCAAAGAGAATCGCCAGCGGCTCCGCTCCCAGGCCAACATTCATAACGATACCCTTCAGACCTAACGACCCCTCGATGACCGCGGCCGAATCGTCTCCGCTGCGTGGAGTCAATACGGCGTTCGGATACGTATCAAAGTCATCGTCTATGACGTGATATCCCCAATTATGTTCCCCAGCGACTCGTTTCAAGTCGGCGATCAAACGCGGGATGTCACCAATACATGCAATTTTCCCAGATGCGAATATCGTGATACTCATCGTTTCAGCCTCGTATTGCGTAGCGCAACGGGTGCAACAACGTCACCTTCCTTGCATATCAGCATCTAATGCTCATAATTCGCATGTCGATATTCACATAATAGTTCGTTCCAAATGTTCATACTCGAACTGGATTGGAATTATGCTTCCGGTAACCACTTCATGACTAGATAGATCAACCCTGCCATACTGTCTTTTATTGGATCCCTCCTCCGTTTCAAGTGGATTTGGAAATCGAGGCATTTTGAGCTTGATAGTTTGCCCTGAGATTCCGTCTTTATCCGAGGGAACGATTAACTGAAAAACAAAATTACCGAAACCGATAACCAAGATACAATAAGGGACATTTGCATTATTATGCTTTCGACGGAGCACAATTAATGCGGGCTTTGTATAACGACCTGGAGCAAAAGTAATAATAACGACCTGAGGGGAAATGATTTTTGCGTGATTTTCACTTCTAACCCAGCTAATGGCTTTTCGGAAAAAGAACAACTCTTCGTTCGGCATGACAGATAAAGCAATCTTGGCTAAACATTTATACACAGCGGATGGAATGTAAGGTTCCAATTTAAACGTAATAACGAGCCGCCGACTGTCTTCGTCGATAGACATTATATGCTTATTACTGCCTGTCTTTTCTATTATGCTTATCCCGTGCTGTGCATTGACGGCGAGTTTCGATTTATTATCATTTGTTTTATAACCCGGCACTTTCTTTTTCCCTTTGATCAAGCCTATAGTGCGAATTGGCCTGGTGAATTTATCGAGATTATCTTCTATCCCTTCGGAAAAATATCCGTTACATGCATCACATTCTTCCAATAGAAGTACCCGCTTATTTCCCAGAAACTCGGGTATTGCGTGAGCATTATTTCTAAATGTGACCTCTGGTTTTTGGCCACCACAAAAACGGCAAGTTCTGTTATTTTTGTTACCTATAAATATTTTTTTGTCATGATTATTTAAATTGCTAAAAATCAACTTATAATTTTCAGCAAAAAAAGTGACTGTTTCCGCATTCGTCATGGCATTTTTATCATCATGCGGACCCTATCCGTCGTCATATCAGCACCATCTGTTTCTCAACAACGCCCTTTATCCACTGCGGCAACTGGCTAAACGCCAGATTCTTCAGCTCCCCCGGCTCAACCTTATGCAGCCCCCCGCCATACGCACGGCCGACGCGCATGAATTCCTGCAACGGTATAGCGTTCATCAAATCGAGAAGTTCTTTCATTCGTTCCGGCTGATCATTGAGCAGGTTCATCAGCGCCAGCTTCGGATAGAGATGTAAGAAAACATTCGTGGCGATTGCCTGGGAGTAATTCAGGTAAAATCGGATTGGAGCCTGCCCGTTGCCGTTTGATCGGCCCATGTACGTTGCCATATAGAGTGACGGGGCACGTTTTTCCTGGAAATACCAGACCTCTTTGCTTGCGCAGAGATACCGCTCATGCAACCCTTGTTTCTTGCCTGTTTGAAAGTACTGCCAGAGACCGGGATGCCGCTCTTTTACGACATCAGGCGGAAGATTGCAGTCAAGGAGGTATTTCAAGTTTTCAATCTTCGGCGTGCCGTCGGGATTCGCTTCGATTGCGTCCCGAGTCAAATAACGCGGACTGGGAAGAATCGGTTTCAGAAATTTGCGCGGTATCGAATATTCCTTTATGACTTCAGTGCCGATGATGAAAAATTCATTCGCACCAGTTGCTACGCCTCGCCGTATGTCGAAGAAATCGGCCAGAACATCCCTTTCCCCATGCAATACCTCTTCCTGATCAAAATGAAGCAAACTCCACTTTTGCGCACTGTCCCGGTTGAAAAGATCTACAGTCCTCGTTTCTGAGGGGTGGACAATGCTGCCGCCGAAGGTGAAGGTAAACGATGCTTTTTCAGTCGGACGAGTCTTCTTATACGTAACGACGCAGGACGAGACGAGCGCGTCGTCGAACTGGACTGTAGCTGGATCGAATTGATGGATGCTTAAAAGAGTTACCTGCTTGCTCAGGTAGTCCCGTAGCGGCTGGCCATAATTTACATAGAGGAATTCGGAAGGAATGAGCCAGGACGCAACGCCGCCAGGCGCGAGAAGAGCATCAGCCAGCAATACGAAATACATGTATAACCCCGAGAGGCCGCTGATCTTCAAGCCGAGGCTATCGCGCACAAGAATTTGCAACTCCTGTTTCAGTGATGATTCGATGTGATGATGCCTGACATAGGGCGGGTTTGTGCAGAGCAGATTGAAGCGGGAGTGGTTCTCAGCCGCGCGCGCGAATGCGAAGAAGTCCTGAACGAGGACTTTGAAATCTTTGTCTCTGAAAAGCTTCGACGCTATTTTTGCATATGCCTCATCCTGCTCCACGCCCACGGCTTCCAGAATAGCATGGTCCCCGGCCTCCTGCATCAAGGCGGAATAGAACACTCCTGATCCTAGAGCAGGTTCAAGAAACAAAATGGGTGTTGATGGGGGCAATTCCGCGATCGATCGAGCTACTATTTGACGAGCAAGGACATAAGGTGTTGAAAACTGGCCGTGAATATTTCTTTCTTCCTGGGATTTCGTTCCGTCAACGTTTAATTGAAGTTTGAACCGTTCCTGTTCTGTTACGCTCGGCTTCGCTGGGTCATACGCCTCTGCTGTTTCTTCGATCCCGTGGGCTTTTTTTTTACCCTTGATCAGAAGCGCCCTCAAATCATCCAGCCGGTGCTCCCAAACCCAGTCAATCCCCTCTGACGCCTCGTATCCGAGATAGCCGGGTTCGAAGTAACCGCACAAGAGCAGAATAAACTCGACGTTCTTTCCATAGCGCTCTTTGAGCTGCGTGAACTTCTGAGCTTCTTCTTTTCGCCTCTTGTTGGTATTCGTCGCGTCTCCCGCTGACTTCGCCTCGATCAAAACGGGAAGATCCCGCTCGCCGGCGTGGAGAGGCTTTACAACACAATCGATGGGTATATTGACAGAGGTCTTTTTCTTTCCGACGGGCAGGTTGAGACGAAAGGTAAACGTGCCGGGGGGCATCTTATCGAGGTTCCGGGCATCCTCGGTTTCAATTTGTTCATAGCCATTGCGTTCAAGCCATCGCTTGAGCGCGGCAAGCTGCCGTTTTTCCTGGGCGTTCCTGATGATGGGGTCCGTTGTTGCGCCGCAGAGACGGTCCGCTATGACGGTGGCCGCTCTGTCCTTGACAGTCTCCGACGGGTCTTCTCCCGTAACGATCCAGGGAAGCAGGTCGCGGTCGGCAAGCTCCGCCACGATCTCACAAATGCGCAGCAAACCCTCTGCGAGTGCGGCTTTTTCCATGCGAACAGGCAGTCGCGGCGGCTTGTCTTCGCTTCCTTCCATCGCACCGATCATTGCCTTATTGAGGTGAGCGAGTCCGATGAGCCGGTCCCGGGCCAGCGGCGGCGCAGTTACCATGCGGAGGATGGGCAGGATTCCAGGACTTTCTCTCAGGACCTCAGGCGTGATTTGTAGCAGGTTGCCGGTCTTTTCAAATGCGGTGAGAACTTCTTTTGTGCGGATTACGCGCTGCTTGCGGTAGGTGCCGGGTGCGAAGCGGAGGAACCAGTCATTATAAAAATCGATTGACTCGGCGACGTCGGCTTTCCATAAATGCGGCTTTTCCGAATTTATCGGCATCGTGCATCCTCATTTACCTTCAGGTGGCCTTCACTATGGGGGAAAGAATACTATATCAATAAGTAAATGGCAAGATAATTGAGCGCTTTGTTTTACCACGAGGACAGGTCGGACATCTGATTGCAGGCATGTTGAGGACAGCGTGCTACTTCGAGCGAACATAAAAAAACCGGGACCCCTGCGCGGGGTCCCGGTCGTACGCTCACCTGGTTATGGGTGCGTTGCTTAAATGTCGTAGTACAGGAAGAACTCATACGGATGGGGCCGCAGGCGGAGGGCGTCCACTTCCTTGGTCCTCTTGTAGTGGATATGCATCTCGATGGCGTCCTTGGTGAACACGTCACCTTTCAGCAGGAAGTCGTGGTCTGCCTCGAGGTTGTCCAGCGCCTCTTCGAGCGATCCGGGCATGGACGGCACACTTGCCAGTTCTTCGGGCGCCATATCGTAGATGTCCTTGTCCAGCGGCTGGCCCGGATCGATCTTGTTCTCAATACCGTCGAGGCCCGCCATCAACATGGCGGCGAAGGCCATGTAGGGGTTGCAGGACGGGTCGGGGAAGCGGACCTCAATCCTCTTTGTCTTGGGATTCGCACTGTACATCGGGATGCGGACCGAGGCCGAGCGATTCCGGCTCGAGTAGGCCAGGTTCACCGGCGCCTCGAAGCCCGGCGTCAGACGCTTGTAGGAATTCATTGTCGGATTGGTGAATGCCGCGATCACCTTGGCGTGCTTCAGGATGCCGCCGATGTAGTGGAGCGCCATCTGGGACATGCCGGCATATTTGTCGCCATGGAACAGGGGCTTGCCGCCTTTCCAGATGGATTGGTGCGTGTGCATGCCCGATCCATTATCGCCGAACAGCGGCTTCGGCATGAAGGTCACGGTCTTGCCGTTCCGCTTGGCCACGTTCTTGATGATGTACTTGAACATCATCACCTGGTCGGCGCACTTGACAAGGTTGCTGAACCGGATGTCGATTTCGGCCTGTCCCGCGGTCGCCACTTCATGGTGCTGACGCTCGACATAGATGCCGACCTTCTGCATCTCCGCCACCATTTCGGAGCGGATGTCCTCCTGGCTGTCGATCGGCGGCACCGGGAAGTAGCCTTCCTTGTGGCGCGGTTTGTAGCCGAGGTTCGGGCTTTCCACGCGGCCGCTGTTCCAGATGCCTTCCACGCTGTCGATGTGGTAATAGCCTTCGTGGGAGTTCTGGTCAAAGCGGACATCGTCGAAAATAAAGAATTCCGGCTCAGGACCCATGAAGCAGGTGTCGCCGATGCCCGTGGACTTGAGGTAGGCTTCCGCTTTCTGCGCGATGTAGCGCGGGTCGCGGGAGTAGCGCTCTTTGGTGATCGGGTCAACGATGTTGCAGATAAGGGAGAGCGTCGCATATTTGGTGAAGGGATCCATCACCGCGGTCTCCGGATCAGGAACGACCAGCATATCGCTCGTATGAATGGACTGCCAGCCGCGGATGCTTGACCCGTCGAACCCGAGGCCTTCGTCGAAGATGCCCTCGGTCAGTTCGTCCACGGGCACGGAAAAGTGCTGCCACAACCCCGGGAAGTCCATGAATTTGAAGTCGACCATCATTGCTTTGTTCTCTTTTGCCATCATCACTACATCTTTGGGTTTCATTGGTTCCTCCTTGGTATTTTAATCCGATGGACGACGGACGATTGCTTCGCTTGGACGACGGACGAATTCGATATCGTTTTTTTACCTCGTCCTTCGTCCATCATCCCTCGTCATTCAGATTTATTATATGGCCTGTTCCCCGCGCTCACCGGTGCGGATGCGGATAATTTCCTCCACGGGTGTGACAAAGATCTTGCCGTCGCCGATCCGGCCTGTCTTTGCCGAGGTTTCTATGGTCTCGATGATCTTTGGAACAAGACCATCGGCAGCGATGATCTCGATCTTCACCTTGGGCAGGAAGTCGACGACGTACTCTGCTCCGCGATAGAGTTCAGTATGGCCTTTTTGCCTGCCGAATCCCTTGACCTCGGTCACGGTGATGCCCTGAACACCGATCGCATTGAGCGCATCTTTGACCTCGTCAAGTTTGAACGGTTTGATTACGGCCTCAATTTTTTTCATGAGAAATGACCCCCCCCCGAATGTCTATTTAATAAGCAATTTTGATGCTAAAGCGTAACATATTATATTTCAAGTTGTTATGTTTGGGTAATCGTGGAGGGGATGCACATTAAACGATCAGCAGCTTAAAATATGGGCATTCTATTTTCCTACGCGCTCATTTTTCTTTGTCTTTTCTTCACGTTCGATCCGCTCACCTTCTTCGAGGAATTTTGAGGATATTTCCTTCTCGATATCATCCCTGAGCTGTTCGAGCGATATATAGTCTCCCTTTTGGAGCTCTTTCAGTTTCGCGGTAGTATCACGGTACCCCGGATCCTGATCGACGACCTTTTGGAACTCATCTGCGGCGCTGCTGATATTCCCTGCGCACTGATAGGCAAGACCGAGATCGTAGTGCATCTTGATACTGTCATCGGCATCGAACCCCAGTGACGTCGCGTAATCCAAAGCGTTCAGCATCTCGTCAATGGCGTTCTGATACTCTCCCTTTTCCATATAACACAGACCGAGCATATACCGGCTCTGGACGAGTTTGGGCTCATCCTCAGACGTCATCATGAACTCCCCGATGGCATCATCAAGGAGGCCCATTTCTTTATAGGCCACACCGAGATTATAATGAGTATCCGCGTCCTCTTTTACCGATTGCTCCTCAACTCCCCGCTTGAATTCTTCAAAGATATCGTCGAGGCTTTGTTCCTCTGCGGGTACGGCAGGTTGCGCGGGGACCGGAACGTCGCCCAGTTCGTCCCTGAGTTCCGAGGCAAGATCAAAGAACTCCTCGGCGGCCGCTTTCCCTTGCTGAGCGGAGGCTGATTCCCGCTGGAGCTCCGCGCCCAGATCAAAGAAGTCTTCCTCAGCGGCCTTTTGTTCAGGCTCGAGAGGTCTGTCGTCTGCGCTGGCCGAAATCTCCGGAGGCGGGGCAACGATTTTTTCCCCTTTCAACGGCGGGGGCGCCGGCTGCTGCTTGAGCTCCTGGATCTCCTGCATCAGAGAACGGACAGCCTCATCATCAGAGGCGCTTGCTGCAAGCACTCCCTCGGTTGCCTCCGGCGGGAGATAGCCTTCCAGCCCTTCTACCGCATCGGTGAGCTTGGAAAATTCCCGCGTTTCATTCTCTTCACGAGAGATTTCGGCAAGCCGGTCGATCGCCCGCGGGTTGCCCGGGGTCAAGGCGATGATCTGCGTGTAGTGCTTCTTTGCCTCGTCGAACAAGCCCTGCTGAAAGTAGAATTCGGCCTCTGCCCATAGCTCGCCGATATCAATCTCAGCGGGTTGTTCGTGAACGACCGCTTTTTCCGCAGGTTCAAATACAGGCTGTTCCTTCTCGCCTGCAAACTCTTCTTCAGCGGGCAGACGTTCCTCTGTTGTCGGTTCTTCAAAAGAAGGTACTTCACCAAAAGGAGGCTCTTCATCGACAGGCTGCCGTTCACGTTCAGCCGGTTCGCTGACCGGGGCAGTTTCAAAGGGAGTTGCCTCTTCCAGAGGAGGCATTTCGGAATCAAGCCCCTCAAACTCGATTTCACCAGTCTGGATCGGTTCCTGGGGAGGCATGGTCTCCCAAGAGATTTCTTCAGGTGGAGGCGGAGATATCTCGAGTTCAGTGAGAGGAGCTTCAAGATGCTCCGGCATGATCTCCGACGGAAGGACCTCTTCGGGCGCCTTGCCCATGGGCTCTTCCGGCTGCGGTAAAACGGGGGCTTTTTCGAGTTCCTCAAACGTGAGTTCACGTGCCGGGGCCGGTTCCTGGAGAATAATGGCCTCCGCGGGGATTTCTTCAGGAGCGGGAGGAGATATTTCGGTCTCAGCAAGAGGCGTTTCGATATGGTCCGGTATGATCTCCGGCGGATGGACTTCTTCCGGTGCAACGGGAACCCTTCCGAGCGCGGAGAGGACCGCCGGATGATCGGGCGCCATCTCGAAAGTCTTCTGCAGCTCTGCTGCTGCCTGATCGTCCCTGCCGTATTTTGTATAGAGCGCTGCGGCAAGGAGAGCATGCCGCACGGCTTTATCAATGTTCCCCTGCTCCTGGTAGAGGTCTCGGAGCTTGATACGTATCCGCGGATTTTCAGGGAAGTTAACGCAGAGTGCCTCGAGCTGTTCAACCGCCTTGTCGGCAAGACCGTATTTGATGAGCACATCGCATTCAGTGAACGCTTCGGTGATCGCTGGATCTTCTTCCACCAAAACAGGCGCTTCTGCGATCGGAGAGGCAGGGGTGGGGGGCGGGGGCGGCATCTCAATGACTGGAGACGGTTCGAGTTCGTGGACAATAGGGGAGGGAGCGGCTGTTACCGGTTCTTCTGCAGTCGTGAACGCCGGTTCCGGAGGAGGTGCAGCCGTGATGTCAGTCGGAAGCCGTTTCAGTCGCTCTCCAACCTCGGACAGGTCAGGAGCGATCGTGATCGCCTGGGTAAGAACGGCTCTGGCGCTCTGAAGGTCTCCTTCCGCTTCGAACAACTCGGCGGCCTGCATGAGTTCCGCCGCCGCATCCAGCGGCCTGTTGACGGAAATATAGAACTCAGCAAGTTTTTGCCGGATGGGGGGGAAGTACGGACTGCCGGCCACAAAGGTCTTGTAGATCTCCTCAGCTTCTCCGGCATTCCCGCTCTCGATCTTTTCGTCGGCAAGCGTCGCGGCCTCGACAATGGCTTTTTCAAAGTCTTTCTTCGCAAGATACAGGTTGTACAGTTTTTCCCGAAGATCGGCATTGTCCGGGTTTTCGGCGAGGAGCTTTCGGAGGACCTGTTCAGCCTCGACATCCTTGCCCGCCTTGTCCAGGGCCTCGAGATAAATCTCGATAAGCTCCTTATTGGATGGATCGCTCTCAAAGGCGGGTTTTAAAGCCTTGCAGGCTTCAACGAATTTTTCTTCTTTGAAGTAAACGATGCCGGCCTTGTGATAAACCTCTTTGTTGTTCGGATCCAGCGCGAGGACCTTCTCGAACAGGTGCCGGGCATCTTTAAACTCATTCTTGGACAGGTGCACGTCAGCGGCAGCGAGGTATGCCCTGGCAGCTTCCTGTTTCATCCCCTCTTTCGCGTACATATCTCCGAGCTTGACCCGGAACGCGACATTGGAGTCGTTCAGGTCCGCCATTTTCTGGTAGATGGTGAGGGCCTTGGCTGTTTCTTTATTGCGGGTATAGTGGTCGGCGACGAACTTGTAATTCTCGAGGGCATTGCCGGTGAGACCCTTCTCGACGTTCATGTCGCCGAGAGCGAGGTGCACTTCGATCTGATTGATATCGATATTGAGTATTTTTTTATAGAGGGCGATGGCCTTGGAGGTGAACCCGTCAGCGGCCAGAAGATCGGCTGCCTTGTGATATGCTTCTACCGCGCTGGCCTTGGAGTCCTTCTTAAGGCACAGGTCGCCGATGGTATTGTAAATATTTGGATCGTTCGGCGTTTCCTTGAGAAGCTTTTTCCATTCGGCAATCGCCTTGTCAAACTGGTTCCTGGCAACGTACTTCTGGGCCTCTCGTATGATCGTATTTTTGTCGATTGCCATGTGCTAAAAATACCACAAAGCTTGGCAGGGTGTCAACACTTCGTCTCTCCCGTATCGGATCAGTGTCACGGTCGCTCGCGCTGTTCCCGAGGCGGCAGTTGCAGGGGCACGAAGATGAATTCTTCCGGTATTGAGAAGAGCGAAACGTGTTGCAAAAGGGTTGTGTTCACAGGAGGACGGAATTCGTTGTGCGGCGGGAAAATGCATACGGGCTATGCTGATCGATGACCTGATAATCATATGAAAGCACCTCAGCATACCCTGTTCTCTTGCCGGAATGCGACCTGTCTTGCATAAACTGCATCTCAACGCTGCGGCGCGTCCGTGCTGATGGCGGAAGATTGAATGCTCCTCACCGGTGTTGTGTTTTCGCGCCAAAGGCAGAAATCTCTTGACTTGACTATATGACTTTGCTATATTTCAAATAATTTATGATAAGTACTGTCATATTTCCATATCATCGTTGCCCCCTGTTTTCGGATGCGCGGGATATTTATCGTTCCAGCGGAAGACAGACGGGACTCTTCAGCCTAAAGTACCATTACATTCGCAACATTCATATCAAATCAGATCACTTTGCAGAAATGAATCATCACCGCGGTTGTCAAATCCATCTTTCTAATTCATGACGAAGGGAGGGATTGATCACTAAAAATTATTATTGCATCAAATCGTCGTATGCTGCTTGGAGAGATTCTAAGAGGTTACTATAAACTGTTCCGGTGCAGACCGGAGCAAAATCAATTTTTCTGGGAGGATAAATGATGAAGAAAATAGTCACAATGTTGGCAGTCGTTGCAATGGTTTGCGTGAGTTCAATGGCTTTCGCCGTGGATGTGAACGTTGGCGGGGACGGTAGTGGTCTTGAGCCGCGGGTCGGCGCGCGTTCCATTTCGCACGCTGTGGACGTGACCGTCGGCGGCAGCGTGGACATTCGGAGCCGTAATTTCCGCGATCTGGATTTGAACAAAAATGCGGGTGATGGCCAGGTGGACACCCAGGAGCGTGTCAGACTTGATGTGAATGTCAAGGCCGGCGATGTAAAAGGTAAGATCACCATTGAAAACGACTGGGATACCCTGGGAAGGTTTGAGACCGTGCAGGGAACAACCACCGTCGCAACCGGCGCCACGAACACGACAACAGGCGCCGTGTCCACAGGGAAGGCAAGCCGCCTTGGCGTCCGTGAGGCATGGATGCTCTTCCGGGTCCCGAATATGCCGTTCGCCATCAAGGGCGGTCATATGTTCCTGCAGCTGGGCAATGGGTGGTGGTTCCGGTCCAATAAGTACGGTTCAGACGCATGGGTCGCCATATCAGAGCTCGATAAGCTGCATCTCGCATTGTTTGACGTGAAGGTTTCAGAAGGCGTAACTTCAAGATCAGATGATATTGACGCCTATGGTATCGTTGCCACGTTGCAGGCCACCGAGACCATGAAGTTTGGCGTAGATCTCACGATGGCAAATGACAGAAAGAACGGCCTGGGATTCGGCGGCGCGTCCACAAAGGAAACGCAGGCCCAAAACCTCGGCCTGAATTTCAACGGCAAAGCAGGCCCTGTTGACCTGAAGGCCGAGATTGACGTGCAGATGGGAAAAGCAAAGGGAAATGACGCGAAGTTCAAAGGCAATCAGATCGTGGTCCAGGGCGGTGTGCAGTTGGAACCGGTTACGATCAACTTCACCGTGGCCCGCGGTTCCGGTGCAAAAACAACCGATACTGATTACAAGGAGATGATAACCTTCCTTGATGCTGATCCGCATTACACCTTATTGTATGAATATAAAATCGGCAATCCGTCATGCGCAAGCCCGTCAAACCCCACTGGTTTGAACACCGGATTCTGCAACACCACGGCACTCAGCGGCGGCGCGATGTTCGCCGCAACCAAAAACCTGAGTATTGGCGGTGATCTGTGGATCCTGCAGGCAACCGAGAAGGTCGCTGATGTGACGTCGACGACGGGTGGCACGACCAATGAGCTCGGAATGGAAGTCGATGTCAAGATCAATTGGAAGCTTTATGACAATCTTACCTGGAACTGGACCCTTGGATACCTCGATCCAGGCAAAGGACTCGGCAAGGATCCCGCAACAGGCGCACAGGGCGTGCTGAGCATGAAGTTCTAACGGAGAAGCACGATCATCTGCTGATACGGAAACACACAGAAAGCCCCGGAGGAGCAGTCCTCCGGGGCTTTCTATTTGAGAATGGCGACGACGTATGCAGAAAAGCGAAATGCCCCCGAAGCGTATTGGGGCCGTTTCGCTGTGCCGATTTTCACGTCAACAGCCTACGGATTCTGCAGCTTCGCCGCTTTTACCACGTGTTTAAGCAGCACACGCGTGGTCACGGTCCCGACACCACCGGGGACGGGTGTGATCGCTCCGGCAACTTCCTTTGCCGGTTCCGTGTCCACATCGCCGACGAACTTGTCTCCCTCAGGATTGATGCCCACATCCATGACCGTGGCGCCCGGCTTGATATAATCCTTGGTGATCATCTTCGCTTTGCCGATCGCCGCGACCAGAATGTCGGCGCGCCGGCACACGCCGGGGAGGTCCTGCGTCTTTGAATGGCAGACCGTGACCGTCGCGTTCTCTCCCAGGAGCAGCATGGACATGGGCTTGCCGACCACCATGGAACGGCCGATTACCACCGCTTCCTTGCCGCTCATCGGGACCTGATAGAAGCGGAGGATCTCCATCACGGCCTGTGGCGTGGCGGGCGGAAAACCGGTCAGGTCTCCGGCCATGATCTTGCCGGCGTTCACGGGATTGAAGCAGTCCACATCCTTTTCCGGAGACAGGATGTACTTAACGACGTCTTCCCTGATCTGCTTCGGGAACGGACGCATCACGATGATGCCGTGAATGGCCTTGTCCGCGTTCCTCTGCTTCAGGATGTTCACGAACTCGTCCTGGCTCATCGTGCCTGCCAATTGCTCGATCTCGCAGGCAATGCCGTTCTTCTCCGCCATTTTTTTCGCGCTGTTGGCGTAAAAGACCGAATCCTCAGCCTCGCCCACGATCATGATCCGGAGCGCGGGGTTCACGCTCCTTGCCTTGAGCTCCTGAACGTCCTTCTGGATGTCCAAGTCCATCTTCTGAGCGACTTCTTTCCCTGTTAACAGTTTTGCCGGCATGTTTTCTCCTTTTAAAAGGGTCAAGGGTCACGTTAAAACCGCAGGGTCTTTGAACGCCTCACCCCTGAACCTTGAACTCTGAACTTTGAACCCTGTCAGTTCATCCCATCTTCTTATACGTTGTTTCCATCACGGTCTTTTCAAGCGCCGCCACCTGCTTGAGCACGTCCTGCATGCGTGTCCAGGTCTCTTTGTTGTACGCTTCGTCCTTGATGCTGTTGACGTTGATCTTGACGTTCAGCGCAGCGCTCTGCGCGCAGGCCTGGGCGAGAAGCACGGCAACACCGGCATCGCTCACCGCGCCGACGTTCCCGATATCAGCCGCCTGCTGTGCGAGCTTGGCGACCTCAAGGGACGTGAGCCCGATCTCGAAGGGGACCTGACAGGCCTTCTTGAGCGCAACCTGCATCGATGCGGTGCGGGCGGCCTTTTCCTCATCGGTGTTCTTAGGCATCTTGTAAACTCCCGAGAGAGCGCCGTAGGCTTCGGTGTCTTTCTGGATCAGGTCCTGCAGGTCCGTCCGGAGTTGTTCCGATTCCTTGAGCAGCAGTTCGATCTGGGGTTGAACGTCCTTGTATTTTTCCTTCCCAAGGGTGAGATTTGCAACCATGCTTACGAGCGCTGCTCCGAGAGCACCGACAAGGGCTGCCACGCTGCCTCCACCCGGCTCGGGAGATTTGCTCGCCAGCTTGTCCATGAAGTGGCGAAGCGGTTGATCAATATACATGGGGAATGTCCTCCTGCATTATTCACTCGATGTGGGGTTTAAAGAATGGAATGATAGTGAAATTAAGGTTTATTGTCAATAGAAAAAACTGTTATCAATTTTGAAGACAGACCCAGACGTGATCCATGGAGAAAACAACGGTCTCTCGCAGTCATCCGCTGCGGTACCCGAAAAAAATGCCCCTTTTGCCCGAAAGAACAAGAAATTTAATAAATGATATTTATAGGCTTATTAGTTAATTTAAGTAAATTCAAGTTTTAAATTTCCCCTATTTTTGCTAAAATAGCCTCGTTTTGTGTACTACAGTATTTTATTCATAAGACCAGTGTAATTTAAAACGTACTTGTTACGAAAGACATTAAATATAAGGGGGACACTATGAAAAAAAGGGTAGTTGTAAAAGCAGTTCTGGTTCTCGCAACCTTGGTTTTGCTTGCATCATCAGCCTATGCAGAGATCACGAACACCAGCGGTCTCTACTTCCGGCTGCGGCAGGAGACCTGGGACAATATGTTCGACATGAACAAGTCTGATGTACCCAATGCTGATCCGTATGCACGTCAAGACGAGAACCTTTGGCGTCTCAAGTCATCGGTCTGGGACAAAGTGGATATTGACAAGCAATACGGCCTCTTCGTCAAGATCACGAATGAGGCGAGGTATTTCCCGACCTCAAATACCGCCGCTCAGGTCGGCTTGGTCGGCGATGAGTTCCTGTTTGACAACCTCTATTTTTACGCAAAAAAACCTGCCGGAATACCCGTCGATTTCACGGTTGGCCGCCAGGATTTCCTCGGCACCTTTGGCGAAGGATTTCTGATCATGGACGGAACGCCGCTCGACGGCTCGCGAACCTTCTACTTCAACGCTGCGAGAGCGCTCGTAACGATCAATGACCAGTACAATGTCGATTTTGTCTATATGTTCTCGCAGGAGAACGACGGTGCCCTTCCGACCTACAGTATGTATAAGAAGGCCACGTTCGGTTTTGAGAAGAGGGCTGTCAATTCGTACGATGAAAAGGCCGTTGTGGTGTATGGCCGCGGCAAGATCACGGACAACGTGACTCTTGAGCCTTACTATATGTGGAAGGAAGAAGCGACTCCTACAACGAAGACCGCGGCGACGAACCCTGCACTGCGGTTGGGCACCTATGGTCTCCGTGCGGTGGTCGGGTTTGGCGAAGGATGGAAGGCCCGCGCCGAGTATGCGCTGCAGTCGGGCGAATACAACGACACGGACAAAACGAAACGCGAAGGCAGCGGCGGGTATGCCTATGTCGGCCGCGCCTATGACAACATTACCATGAAACCCAGCTGGGACCTCGGTTATATCACCATGTCCGGTGACAATCAGTCGACTACGAACAAGAATGAGGCATGGGACCCTCTTTTCTCGCGCTATCCCCAGATCAGCGAATTATATTCGCTCACCCTGCTGACGGAAACCGGCATCCCTGCGTACTGGACGAACATTCAAATTTACCGCGCCGTGGTCAAGGTATACCCGACCGAGGAAACACGGCTTGAACTATCCTATAACATGCTGAAGGCGGACAGGATGTTCGCTTCCACAAGTACCATGTTCTCGGGGACCAGCAAAGACCGCGGCGAGCTTATCACTGCGAAGCTGTACCGCAAGTTCTCGCCGACCCTTGATGGTTATGTTACGGTCGAACAATTCCTGCCCGACAAATTCTATGCCACGACAAACCGGTTCGATGCCCAGTTTGTGCGGTGGGAACTGCAGTGGAAGATCTGAGGTAACGAGCAGCACAGACCATGTATAAAACGACCGCTCTGTACCGCTGATGGTACGGGGCGGTTTTTTATTTAATCTCAGCGGGTAAATTCCCCGCAGCTTGCTGCGCTTCCTTTTTGCTGTTAGCTGTTGATACCCCGTCAGCTTGCTGCGGGGTAGTTCATTAGTGCCTTGTGGCTCGCAGACGCAGTCTGCCCCGATAAAGAGATGTTCAATATGTTCGTAGTACGAATGCCCTTCCCAACGTTCATGGACAACGGAACAGAGAAACTGGAATTTCAGGTAGCTGTTGTGCGATGAGGCGACAGGTATTGCTGCTTATAATTATAAGAACAAATCAACTGGAAAACAGCAAAAGTTTTGCTTGATATGTGTGTCGGGCTTTGGTAATATAAATCCCACCTTAAAAGGAGAACGCTCTTCATGGATCTTTCACATGGATTAACACTGTATGTTCTGCTGTACTCGCTCGCTATGGGTCTCATCTCATTTGCGTCGCCCTGTATCCTTCCGCTCGTGCCCTCCTATGTTTCGTATATCACCGGCATCAGCTATGACGAACTGATGAGCCCCGATTCGCGCAGAAAGAACATGAACATCACCCTGCTTCATTCTTTTGCTTTTGTTGCGGGGTTCTCCATTATCTTTGTTCTCCTTGGGGCGTCGGCAAGCCTGGCAGGCAGTCTCCTGGCACAGCACCTGAAAACCATCCGGATCGTCGGCGGGGTGCTCATCATCATCATGGGTGTTTTTGTCATGGATGTGGTGAACATTCCCTTTCTTCAGAGGGAGGCGAAACTTCATCTCAAGACGCGGCCTGCCGGCTACATCGGCACGATCGTCGTCGGCATGATCTTCGGCGCGGGCTGGACCCCCTGCACCGGACCCTTTCTGGGATCAGTACTGACGTTGGCCATGACGAGTGATACCCTGAGCAGCGGCATGATACTGCTCATGTTCTATTCGCTCGGTCTCGGGATCCCCTTTATCCTTTCGGCAGTTGCCATCAGCGCATTCCTGTCGTCGTTCAGCAGGCTGAAAAAACATTTCAAGGTAATCAAGATAACAAGCGGCGTCATCCTGATCATCATGGGCGTGCTGCTGCTCATGGACAAGATGACGATCCTTATTCCACGGTAGAACCCTGGGGGAAAATGAAAACATATGGCCGGCGATAAACTGGATATACTCAAAGACAAGGACGCACCGCTCTACACCATGGGCGTGGCGGCAAAACTGGTCGGGACCACGGCGCAGACGCTGCGTCTTTACGAGAAACATGGCCTGATCCTGCCGGCGCGGGAGCGGAGAAACCGGCTCTATACGGAAAATGACATCAAGTGGCTGCGCTGTATCCGCGAGCTGATCCACTCAAAAAAGATCAGCATCGAGGGGATCAAGAAGCTCCTTGATTATGCGCCCTGCTGGGAGATCAGGGACTGTCCCGACGAACGACGCCTGGTTTGCACGGCGTTTACGAACAAGGGAAAACCGTGCTGGGAAACCACCCGGTGCCGCAAGGATGAGGACTGTTCGACCTGCGTGGTTTACCTGCGGGACGGGAAAAAAGAAGCGAAAAAATAGACGAGGGACGATGGACGAGGGACGAGGGACGCAAAATCGTCCGTCATCCCAGCGAACGAAGTGAGCGGTCGTCCTTCGTCCATCGGCATTCCCTACGGATGTTCCTCCACCCACACGTCCCCTTCGGGTGTTGTTTCCTTTTTCCAGATCGGCGTGATCCTCTTTAATTCATCGATGCAGAAACGGCAGGCCTTGAACGCCTCGTCGCGGTGCCCTGCGGCCACTGCGATCAGCACGATGTTCTCTCCGATCGGCAACACGCCGGTACGGTGAATGATCGTCACCTCGATCACTCCGTATTCTCTTATCGCCCGCGCTCTGATCTCACCGAGTTTCTTCTCCGCCATGCCGGGATAGTGTTCGAACTCGAGCGTGGCCACCTGCTTCCCCCCCGAGATATCGCGCGTTGTCCCGAGGAAGGTAACGATCGCGCCGATGGATGGCGAGGCCTGCTTCAGCTGCTCGATCTCTTTATCCAGAGAGAAGGGTCCTTTTTGGATGCAGATACGACCCTGCGCCCCGCTTCCACCGGAGAACGGCGGCATAAGCGCCACTTCATCCCCGTCCCTGACCGGAGCTTCACCCTTGACAAATTCCTGGTTCACCGAGGTCAGGATCCTGCCGCGGGAGATGAGCCCGGACAAGGCCGGATATTCATCCGATACTTCTTTGAGCAGTTCCGTTACCGTGCATGCACGCGAGTTGATATGCAGTTCATCACGTCCTGCCTTGTCCTTCAGTAGGGCGAACAGCTTGATGGTGATCATAGCACAGCCTCCGGTCGCTATTCATGTAAACTGCAAAATTGTAACTGCTCAGAACCTTACAACCCTTCAGGAGAAATGGAGAAAAGGATGTTCCTGTGTTTATGTTATTTATCACCCTTGATTTTGACTTTTGCATTTTGCATTCTGCATTTTGACTTTATTAAACATGATCAGAGCTCTTGATGTCGGGCACGATCCGGTTCTCGATCAGGCACTGCAGCATCTCAAGCTCGTCCTGATCAAACCACGTGATGCCGCAGAAACTGCAACGGTCGACCTCGATCAGGTGAGCCTGGCTGTAAAATCTCCGGGACATCGGATTGCCGCACTTGGGACAGGCAAGCAGCGGGATCGCGGACCTGCAGCCGTCACCGGATCTCCGATAGGGCTGCCGGAGCTGGTTCCCGGTCGCAACCGTTTTCGCGAGCGAGTTGATCCGCTCAGAACAGGAACGCTCCCTTCCGGTCCGCGCAATGATCCGCGGGATATTGACCGTATCCACCAGGACGCCGGCACAGAAGCGGCACTGATAGAGACGGGTGCCTTCGTATGGCTCCGTTACCAGCGGTTGACGGCAGGTCGGGCACGAGTAGTTCGAAAGGGGGCTCTCCTGCCCGGAAAGCCGCGACAGGAAGATATCGCTGATACCGGGCTCCTTTGAAGCCCGCTCGACGGGCTGATCTTTGCCGTTCGTGATCCAGGTGAGGGGTGAAAGCCACGGGAGTGCGGCAAGTTCAATCAACGTGAACGGTCCTTGCCACTGCTGCCGGGGGCTCATTGCATAATACAGCGGGGCAGAGGGTGCTTGCGCATTCGTCGTGACGGCCTTCGCGGTCTTCGCATCCAGCTCGGCGATGCTCACCCGCGCCATGGTGAGCAGGATATCCATCCTTTTTCTGAGCGGTGGATGGGTCGAGAAGAGGTCTGCCCAGAAACCTTCTGCCTCGTCCAGCGCAGTCGCTTGTGGGTTCACGATGCAGAGCATCTCGAAACCGCTGCCGATGAATCCGGCCCCGCGCCAGCTTCTTGACAGGAAGTGAAGCGTTTCAGCAAGCGCGATAGGGTTTCTGGTCATGCGCACGGACGCGGCATCTGCGCGGTATTCCCGCTCACGGGATATGAACATATTCAGCAGGTAGCTCAACTGGAGCAGAATCCAGGCAAGAAGGAAAGCGGGAGATGCGAACGTCCGGCCTCTGGATGTATCGGTTAATTTCTCCATGGCCGAGGAGTAGGATCCGAAGAGACTCGCCGCAACGGTGGTTTCGAGGCAATCGCCCGAGAGGATGTGATGGGCCTCGTGGGCGATCACGGCCTCGAGCTGCGGCCGGGTGAGGCGCGAGAGCAGCCCTTCGGTGATCCCGATGACGGCCTCGCCCTTGAGGTCGGCCACTGCCAGAGCGTTCATGGAGAGGGAAGGGATGACCACGCACTGCATCGGCCGCTTGTTTCCCGTCACGACGCGGATCTCTTGCATGACGTTCATGAGCATCTTATGGATATCGTCCTGAGGGTCCGGCGGCTGAGCGTCAAGACTGCGGACCACGGTACCGGCCGTGTCGTAGGCCGAGAACCAGAAATGTATCCCTGCCACGAGCAGGGCAGTTACTCCGGCGAATACCCAAAAGCGCGGCGCGGCATGCCAGGTGACATGGAGGAACGTTGCCGCAAAAAGGGCGCTCAGGACAAGATAGAGGAGCATGAGGACCAGAAAGAACAGCCAGATGCGCCAGCTCTTTTGTTTCTCTATGTCGATGAAGGTAAGGGGCATGGTACATTAAAAACAGCAGGACGAGTGACGACAGACGACGGACGATGGACGAGAGATGAAGGACGTAAGCCGTTTCGTCCATCGTCCAAGCGAAGTGGTTCGACTTTGCTCACCACCATGAGCCAGTCGAATGGCGGGCGTCCATCGTCCCTCAGCCCCTCTTATTTTCCTCTCAGGCTCAGGTTCACTCCCGGCACCGCGCGGTCTGTCTCTTCAGCCCCGAAATATTCCTCTGACTGGAAATTGAACATCGAGGATACGAAATTGTTAGGAAATACCTGGATCTTCGTGCGATAGTTCGCAACCAGATCGTTGTAAAGCTGACGGGCAAAGGAGATCCGGTTCTCTGTTGACGTGAGCTCTTCCTGGAGCTGCATGACGTTCTGGTTGCTCTTGAGCGCAGGATAGTTTTCCATCACGGCGAAGAGTTTGCCCAGTGCCTCGGTGAGCATGTTCTCGGACGCGGCTTTGGAGGCAGGGGTGCCGGCGGACACGGCCTTTGTCCTGGCCGAGATCACCTTCTCGAGGGTGTCCTGCTCGAACTCCATTACCCCCTTCACGGTAGAGACGAGGTTCGGGATCAGATCATGCCGGCGTTTGAGCTGCACATCGATCTGTTTCCATGCGTTCTGTACGTCGTTCCGGACCGATACGAGACCGTTGTAGATCAAAACAAGCCAGATCAGAACCAATCCGAGCACTGCGAGAACAATCCATGCGAACATAGGGCCTCCTGAAAGGAAAATTAAAAGGAATGGTATAGGTCAGTCGTAGCGTAGTGGTGATTATACCATAAGAGTTTTCCGGTGAACAGTGAGGAAATTATTCTTCAGCCAGTATTGGCTTGTCGGATCGGGGAAATATCCCGCTTGCCTCCGCCTCGTCAAAGAGCCTGCGCACCGCGGCAAGACCTTCCTGTCCCAGGTCGAGCGAGAAGTCGTTCACATACAGATCAATATGGCTCTTCATCACCGTCTCGTCCATCTCCTGGCTGTACTGTTTGCAATAGTGGAGGACCTCGTCCGGGTGCGCATTGGCGTAGCGCAGACTCCCGCAGATACCGGTCTCAACGGAAAGCAGGACGTCGCGGCCGAGCGATCTCTTGCCGAGTATGCCGCCGAGCGGGATGGGGAGACCGGAGTGTTGTTCCCACCACTCACCGAGGTCAAGCAGTTTCTCGAGCTTGTACCGCGGATAGGTGAAGCGGCTTTCGTGGATGATGAGCCCTGCTGTCACATCACCGTTCGAGACCGCATCCATGATACGGTCAAAGGGCATGACGATGATCTTCGTGATCGAAGGATCGTAGAGCCGGAGGAGAAGAGAGGCAGTGGTCAGTTTGCCGGGGATGGCGATCGTACCCTGGTTAATATCCTCGATCCTGGTTCCCGGTTTCGCCACGAGGAGCGGACCGCAGCCGCGGCCGAGCGCGCTGCCGGAACGGAGCAGGGCGTACTGTTCACGCAGATGCCCGAGGGCGTGGAACGATATCTTGGTGATGTCGAGACTGCTCGCAAGCGCCATCCTGTTCAGCGTTTCGACATCCGCGAGCTGTTCGCGGAATTCAATGCCCGGGACATGGACCTTGCCGTGAACGAGCGCGTAGAAAATGAAGGTATCGTTCGGGCACGGCGAATAACCAATGGTGAGTTGCTTTTTCATAATACTTCCTGAAAAAGAGCGTGGTCTTCATCGGGGCGGTGTTTCGACTTTTCAATCCGCAATCCGCATTCCGCAATCCGAATTCGCTTCATCCTCCCCAGCCCTCCACGATACATTGAACCGCCTGCTGTACTGCCCCGGCCGCCTTCGGGATGTCCCACTTCTTCAGATCGCGGTCCTCCACGATGTTCGAGATGCCGCGGACCTCGAGCCAGGGGACGCCATGCAGTTCCGCCACGTGCGCGACCGCGGCCCCCTCCATGTTCTCGCAGAGCCCGTGGTATCGTTCTTCCAGCTCCCGCGCGCGCGTCGTGGTGCCGGTGCAGGTTGACAGGGTGATGAAGCTCCCGACGTGTATCTTGCCCTGGCTGGAGTTCCGATGAACACCGAGCGACTGCAAAGAGCGATGCACCAGCGGCTCTGATGCGGGGTAGGTCGAAAAAAACCGTGACGTGGCTGTCTTGAGAAGGGGGATGCCGATGTATGCGGTGTCCTTGAAGCCGTCCCGGGTCAGGACGCCTTCGTCGCCGGCGATCTCTTCCTTTGCGATCGCGAGATCGCCGATCCGGGCGCCCGACGAGGGGTAGGCGCCGCCGATGCCGAAGACGACGAGGGCCTCGGGATCGAACCGTGCGAGCATAAGCGTTGCCGTATGGGCGGCATTGACCTTGCCCATGCCGCTGATGCACAGGATGATCCGCTCTGCGCCGATGGTTCCCTCGATCAGCTGTTTGGAGCCGAGCGTCGTTCTCTTTATCACGATCGTTGATGCGATGAGGATATCGGCTTCAGCCTGGACGGAACAGAGCAGGGCGATCATAGGGCTCCTTTAATAAGGCATATTACCGTTGAACGACCTATGTTGAATTTCACCGTCAGCTCCTATAACATTTTGTTTTGGATACAAAAGTCTCATACCGCGGAGGTTTTTCCCCTCAAAAACAGTGTAATACCTGTAAAATACACCAAATAGTACCATACTTTTAATTGCACTTCTACTTCAAATTTGCTATGATGAGCGCGATTTTAGGGTATTTTCTTCTTTAAAATCGCTCGCAAGATCATGGGCAGGAGCTCTTTTACAAGGGGAGGAATAGAGAATGTTACGATTTTTAACTGCTGGTGAGTCGCACGGTGAGCTTCTCATGGGGGTCATCGAGGGTATGCCCTCGGGGCTTTTGATCCGGGTGACGGATATAGACCGCGACCTTGCCAGGAGGCAGGCCGGGTATGGACGCGGCGGCCGCATGAAGATCGAGAAGGACACGGTCAAGATCTATACGGGCGTCCGCTGGGGCAGGACGATCGGCAGTCCGATCGGGCTCATCGTTCGCAACAAGGACTGGGAAAACTGGCGTGACAAGATGTCTCCGGACCCCATGTTCCTGAACTCGGCGGAACCGGTCACGCGTCCCCGTCCCGGCCACGCGGACCTGGCAGGCGCATTGAAGTACGGAAGCATGGACATCCGGTGCATCCTTGAGCGCTCGAGCGCACGTGAGACGGCCATGCGTGTTGCGGTCGGCGCCGTGGCAAAGCGGCTGCTTGAAGAGTTCGACATCGAGGTAGTGAGTCATGTGCTCTCCATCGGGAATGTATACGCCAAGGTACCGAAGTCATCGGTTCATGAGATAAAAAAGAAGGCCGAGGCCTCGGAACTGCGCTGTGTCGATCATGAAGCGGAGAAGCGGATGATGCGCAAGATCGACGAAGCGCGAGCGGCGGGGGATTCTCTCGGCGGCGTGTTCGAAGTGGTCATCGCCGGTGTTCCGATAGGGCTTGGCAGCCACGTGCACTGGGACCGGAAGCTCGATGGCAAGCTTGCCGCCGCGCTCATGAGCATCCAGGCCATCAAGGGGGTGGAGGTTGGCGCGGGATTCGGCGCCGCGAACATGCCCGGTTCCCAGGTGCATGACGAGATCTCCTGGAGCAAAAAGGAAGGTTTCTATCGCAAGACGAATATGGCAGGCGGCATTGAGGGCGGGATCAGCAATGGCGAGACCATTACGCTTCGTGCCGCCATGAAGCCCATCCCCACGCTGCATAAACCGCTCCGCTCCGTGGACATGGTGAGCAAGAAGCCCTACAAGGCGAGCGTCGAGCGGTCCGACACGTGCGCGGTGCCGGCGGCAGGCGTGGTGGCAGAGGCCGTGGTGGCGTTCGAGATCGCATCCGCTCTGATCGAAAAGTTCGGCGGCGACAACATCGACGAGATGAAGCGCAACTTCCTCGGGTATGGCAGGCATTTGAAGGCGCGGATGGAAATGGAAGAAGAGCAGGGGAAGAAGTAAAGGTCAGACGAGAGACGTGGGACGACGGACGAGGGACGAGAGAAGACAGAAGATCATCTGACAATGCGTAGCTTTTCTTCGTGCCTTCGCGTCTTTGTGGTAAGGCATTCATCATGTTCAAAAACATCATTCTTACAGGATTCATGGGCGTGGGCAAGACGAGCGTGGGCGCGCAGCTCGCAAAGGACCTGGGTTACACCTTTGTGGACATTGACAAGCTCATCGAAACAGACCAGAACCTGAGTGTCACCTCCCTTTTTTCAAAATTCGGCGAACCTTACTTCCGCGAGGTCGAGGCGGCGGTCATTCAGCAGGTCATGATGGGCGAAGGCCAGGTGATCTCCACCGGCGGCGGCGCGGTGATCCAGGATGCGAACCGTGAGGCCTTCAAAAAGGGAGGGTGCGTGGTCTGCCTCACCGCAAGCCCTGAAGTGATCTACGAGCGCATCAAGCACGAGACCCACCGGCCTCTGCTCCAGACCCCGGAACCAAAGGCGAAGATCAAAGAACTGCTCGACAGCCGCGCAAAGTTCTATGCCCAGGCCGATGTGTGCATCGACACATCGGATAAGTCCGTGGACGACGTCATTAAAGCGATCAAAGAGAGAATCAGATATGCATACTGTTAACGTCGGACTTGGCGACCGGAGCTACGACATCGAGATCGGCGCGAACCTGGAGAAGACCGGCGAGCGTCTGACGGGCCTCGGTTTCGGCCGGAAGATGGCCCTCATTACGAACCCGACGGTCAAAAAACTGTATGGCCAACGCGTGGTGGACAGTCTCAAGGGAGCGGGGTTCATGGTCATGTCCATCGAGGTCCCCGATGGAGAGCAGTTCAAGAACCTTGACTGGGCCAATGCGGTCTATACCGCGCTTCTGACCAACTTTTTCGACCGCACGTGCGCGCTCGTGGCGCTGGGCGGAGGAGTGATCGGAGACCTCACGGGTTTCGCCGCCGCCACGTTCATGCGCGGCATACCTTTTGCCCAGGTGCCGACCACGCTGCTCGCGATGGTGGACAGCAGCGTCGGCGGCAAGACCGGCGTGAACCATCCCCTGGGCAAGAACATGATCGGCGCGTTCCATCAGCCGAAGAAGGTCTTGATGGACCTGAGCGTACTCGCGTCCCTGCCGAAAGAAGAGTTCCTCTCGGGCATGGCGGAGGTGATCAAGTACGGAGTGATCAGTGACGCGGCGTTCTTCGAATACCTCGACAAGAACCGGGAAAAGATCCTCGCGCTCGATCCCGATGCGCTTGAGCACGTCATTCGGCGCTCCTGCGAGATAAAGGCCGAGGTGGTGAGCAGGGACGAGCGGGAGGGCGGTCTCCGCGCGATCCTGAATTACGGCCATACGGTCGGCCACGCCGTCGAGACCGCTGAAAACTACACCATGCGTCATGGTTATGCTGTTGCCATCGGCATGGTCATTGCCTCGCGTCTCGCGAACCGGACCGGTTTGTGCGACGCCTCGGTGCCCGGGAGGGTGGAGATGCTTATCAAAGCCTACGGTCTGCCGACGGACTTCTCAACCCTGGGTCGCAAGCCGGCAGCGCGTGAGCTTATGGGTATCATGCAGGGCGATAAGAAGGCGGAAGGCGGGAAGGTAAAACTCGTTCTGCCGAAGAAGATCGGCGAGGTCGTCATCACGAAGGAGTGGGATGAAAGCGTGCTGCAGGGACTGCTTGAGGAATGATGGCAATCAAGGTAGTATGAAACGCCGCCTGAACAAGGCGGGGTGTGGTTCAATCTTTATGATCTCGTAAAAATCATTTTTCACACGAAGGCATCCCCGATCAAAGCAATCGAGGACAGGCTCCATCACGAAGAAAATCCCATTAACAACGAAAGGCTTTTCTCTTTGTGACTTCGTGGCTTTGTGTGAGACAGGCCTTTTTACGACGTTATTATATCCGATTCAGGGAGGGAAACGTGAGCGAATATCTCTGGTACTGCCCAAACTGCAACAAGGAACTGACCGTGAGCGACGAAGACCGGCGGGTGTCCTTTGCCGATCTCACCCTGCCGAACGCGGATGGTTTGCGCCGGCTGGTGAGCAAGTTCGTGGTCTGCCCCAATCCCGAGTGCAGGAAGTTTTCCGTGATCGCTTCGCTGCACCATCTGGAGGTCAGCGGAAAGCGCACCTATACGGGAAAGCACATCAAGTCATGGGCACTTGTCCCTCCCTCCCGCGCCCGCTCGTTCCCGATTGCCATTCCCCAGCATATTCTCCAGGACTACCAGGAAGCCTGTCTCACTCTTGAGCTCAGCCCAAAGGTCGCCGCGGCCCTGTCACGACGCTGTCTCTCATCGATGATACGGGACTATTGGCAGGTGCAACCCGCCAGTCTGGGCGATGAGTTCCGCCAGATCAAAGGCACGGCGGACCCCCTGACCTGGGAGACCATCGAGTCCATTAAGAGGCGCGGGATGATCGGCGCCCACATGGAGAGCGAAGGCGCGGAGATCCTCGACGTCGATCCCGGCGAGGCGGAGCTGTTGATCGATCTGATCGAGACGCTCATCGAGGACTGGTACGTCACTCGGGAGGATCGGAAAAAACGGTTGACGGAGATCAGGAAGAGTACGGGCAAGGGCGTTGCGGAGAAGGAGATGGATGAGAAGCGGTCGGAGCAGTGAGCAGCTATAATCCTAACCCGGGCAAGCCGGAAAACTGTTTAGCCACACCCTGCACTCGCGATTCCACTCGTAAGCGCTGGGCGCAGGCAAAAGTCACATAAGGCACAGAGGAAAGCGAAAACCAGAACAGATTTCCAGAAGCTTTCTTATCTACTCAGGTCAAAATCTATTAGCCGCGAATGGCCTAAAAAATGAACCGGCCACTTAGAGAAACACTCAAGGAACGCAGAGAGATTTAAAAACTGAACTACATGATGTCAGCTTTTCTTTGAGATCTTTGCGTTCTTTTGCGGCCAACCTGAATATTTAGATTTTAAAACTACTTTCAAGCTCTTCTCTGTTTGAATAAAATTTAATTTGCATAATTATCATCAGCCATGAATTCTCCTTTCGGGACATATCTTTCCGCACTTCCCTCCCTGACTCCGCACACCATCTACCTCGTCGGCGGATCAGTTCGTGACCTGCTGATCGGCAGGCAGGACATCAGGGACATTGACCTCCTGATGGCCTCCGGCTCGGAGGACGTGGCACGCACGTTCGCCGCCGCCATAGGCGGAAGTTTTTTCTTTCTCGATGAAGAGCGTAAGATCACCCGTATCGTAAAACAAACTGATGCTGATATCATTCAGTTTGATTTTACGAACTTCGAAGGACCGGATCTCACCGCCGATCTTGAACGCCGGGACTTTACCATGAACGCGATGGCGCTTGACCTGAAGGCTTTCATCGCCGATACGTCTCTCGATGGATTGATCGACCCGTTGCAGGGCCGGGAAGACATCAGGAACAGGCTCATCCGGGTAACGAGGCCGGGTGTGCTGGATGAAGACCCGCTCCGGCTTCTCCGCGCAATAAGATTTTCGGCCACGCTTGGATTTACGATCGAAGAAGGGACTGTTGATCAGATCCGGCAGTATGCAAAGCTCATTGCCAGGCCCTCGCCCGAGCGCGTGCGGGACGAGCTATTCCTGATCCTCTCCGAGCGAAATGCCGAGAAGCACCTCATGCTTATGGATTCGCTCGGCCTTCTGTCGCCGCTTTTCCCCGAGCTTGAACCTCTCCGCGCGTTCACGCCGGGGAGGTATCACGTCCACGATGTCCTGACCCATTCGATCAAGACGGCCGGATATATAGACAACGTGCTTGACGATCTGCCGACGCTATCGCCGGATCACGGCAATACGATACTCGCGCATCTTGAGGAGCGCCTTGAGCATCTCGTGCCGAGAAAGGCGGCGCTCCGATTTGCCTGCCTGATCCACGACAACGCGAAGCCCGAAACGTTCAGCAACGTCGATGGACATGTTCGTTTCCATGGACATGACAATCTCGGCGCTGAAAAGGCAGTGTCCATTTGCCGGCGGTTCAAACTTTCGAACAATACGGAGAAAGCGGTCACCCGCGTCATCCGGCAGCACATGCGGCTGTTCAATCTTTCCACGCCCGGCGGGCCGAGCAAGAACGCCATGTACCGCTATTGTCGCGACATCGGTGACGCCCTTCCGGAAAGCCTGATCCTTGCGCAGGCGGACGCGCGCGCGACCCGCGAGATCATGCCGAAGGAACAGTTCACGGACACCATAAAACCCATGGCAACGGTGCTGGAATATTATTATACGAAGTTCCTGAAGGTCGAGGCGAAGCCGCTCGTGACCGGGCAGGACCTCATCGATCGAGGTCTAACGCCGGGGCCGAAATTCCGTGTTATACTTGAAGAGATCAAAGAGCGCCAGGCTGAGGGTGCGATTAAGGACCGGCGGGAGGCGCTGGAGTATCTTGAAAGTGTAACAGATCGTTGAAAAGGTCTGTGATGACGGATTAATTCGTCATGCCCGTGAAAACGGGCATCCCGTAGCAATCTGAAAATTCTGGATTCCCGCTTACGCGGGAATGACGGTGTATGGGTCTAAAATAGTTTTTCAAAAGCCTGTGAACGTAAATTCGCGCATCCACCGCGATGCCGCCAGGGAGTGAAGGTCTCGGCTGTTAACGTTGTGTCGTCCTCTCTTTGTGGGAAACGAGGTTGAAAACAATGGGTAAACAATTGGAAGACATGTCAATCGATGAACTCAAGGCGGAGCTTAAACGGCTGAAGGAAAGTCTCTGCGACATTGAGGACCTGCATTCCTTCACCTTCGTCAAGACCTCGGTGCATATCGGCGCTGAAAAGGCCCAGAACATGGCGGCTGAATACGAAGAGGACTGCAAACTGCATAACGAGCAGATCGCGGCGGTCGAAAAGGCATTGAAGGCAAAAGGCGCGTTGTAAGATTCCGGGCTGTTGTCTAATCTTTTTTTGTCACCCTGAGCGAAGCGAAGGGTCTCTCATTAGAGTGGGAAGGTAGGATTCTTTGCAGAGTTTATCCGGAGATGTTCAAAAACGAGATTCTTCGCTGTGCTCAGAATGACCATATGATCGAAATACTCTGTGGACAACAGACCGTTTATCTAAAACAGATTGTTCACCAGCCTGTAGAGTTCCGGATAGTCGTTTTTCGTTGCTTCGCTCTCTTCCTTCAGCAGTCTGAGCGCCTCGGGGATGTGCTTGAGGAAATATTTTTTCCCTTTCACGACGGACAGAAAACCGTATGCGCCGAGCGCCTGCATGTGGCGCTGAAGACGACAGGGGATGATGCTCTCTCTGAACAACGCCTCATGAAAGCCCGCTGAATTCCGTTTCATCTCGCCCGCGTAATGATCGACCAATCGTTCACGAACACCATCATCGAGCCGGTGGTAGGGGTCCCAGAGGATCGAGGCGACATCGTACGCGGCAGGGGCCATTCTCGCGCCTTGAAAATCGATGACCCGCGGAATATTGCCGGGCGTGATCATGATGTTCTGGCACTGGAAGTCGCGGTGGATCACGACCCTGGGACCGGCATCCACCTTCTGTGCAAGGCGATGGAAGTCCTCCGCTAAAGCAGGCTTATCGTTCAACGCCGTTTTGCGGAGTCCCCTGACGAATTGATCGAGAAAGTAGTTTGTTTCCCATCGCAGATATTCATAGTCAAAGATCCGGTCCCGGAGCTGCGGGCATTCATGGACATGCGCGGTAGCCCGGCTGTGGAGCGCGACCAGGATATCGAGCACACTGCGATAGATATCCTCGATATGCGCGTCGTCATGCGGGAGTTTCAGATAGGAGTAGAGACTGGTGTCGCCGAGGTCCTCGAAGAGGGCGCACTTGTCGGTATCATCTTCTGCAATGAGGCTTGGCACGGGGACTGAGTGGGCCTCGAAGAAACGGGTATAAATGAGGTGGCGTTCGTAATCCGGGTCGTCGGGTTTGCACTCCATGAGCACCGCTGTCTTCCCGTTATTCCGCACGCGGAAGTAGCGTCTGTCCGATCCGCCGAGGCCGATCAGGATCGCGTCCGACAGGGAGTTCGGAGTTTCCCCGATAAAGGCTTTCGGGGACAGGCTTTGTCCGGGGTGAGGAGCAGAGGTCGCATTGTTAAGAATGGGTTGTATCCCAAAATACCGGGCAAACAGCGGATCGTTAAGCGCGACCGTCTTCTGCTCCCGCGCGTGGATCGATGGCTGCATCTCGGTTTCCGTAAGATCGACGGCATAATCCGGACCGATGATGCAATTCTCGTGTTTTCCGGTGACCCGCGCGCCGGGCATGACCACGCAGTTCCTGAGCCGCGCTCCATCACGGACCTCGCTTCCCGATTCCAGCACGATATAGCCGTCAATGCCGATCCTCCCGCATTTAGCGGTCGGGGACACAGAGACGTTCTCGCCGTTGTCCCGCAAGGCGTCGAACACGCTCGCCACATACGAGGCTGGAGTGCCGATGTCGTTCCAATAAGCGCCCGTGACGTCGTGCGTCTGAACACGACGTCCGGCCTTCGCCGCCGCGATCCAGGCCACGGTCATGTGGGAGATGCCCGGCGGCAGGAATGTTAATATTTTCGGAGAATAGACGGCGATGCCGGTGTAGGCGACTTTTTTCGCGATGGTGTCCGGGTCCGGCCGGGAGTCCCCGGGATTTTCCACGTTGACCAGAAGATTATTTTCATCAACCACCACGTTACTATATTTCGGATGGTTATGCGTCACGAGCGTGGCGATATTTCCTGAAGCGAGGTGGGTGTCGATCAGTCGTTCAAAGTCGATATCCAGAAGAATGTCCGCGTTGTGCACCAGGAAGTGGCCGGTTGACAGGAACGCTTCGGCGTTCTTGAGCGCGCCTCCGGTGCCGAGGATCGGGTCTTCAGGAAAGAACCGGATGCGGTCGGCATAGCGGGACGCCCGTGCCCAGTCGCGCAGCAGCCCGGGCTTGTAATGGAGGTTGATGCCGATCCCCTTGTCGCACACAGCGGCGATCCGTTCGAGGATGATCTCGATCAACGGTTTCCCGAGGACCGGCAGCAGCGGTTTGGGCAGGTGGTTCGTGATCGGCCTGAGCCGCTCGCCGAGTCCGGCCGCGGGGAGAAAGATGTTGACGGGGAATTTGGGCATATATAAGAACTACTCGGGTTATCAGGTTCACGGTTCAAAGTTCACGGTTTTAAAACGCTGCTTAACCGAGTGCCGAGTTAATTTGTCTCGCGGACCTGTGCTTGTTATGTGAGAGGTCTAATCTGATTCACGGTACACAAACCTTGAACCGTGAACCTGGAACTTTGAACCAGATCAGTTTTTATAGATCAAGTACTTCTTTCTTGTCTTCTCAAACGCCCTTGTTTCTTCTTTCCACCACTTCTCCATCTCATCAAGGTCTTTCCCCGACTCGATGTCCTTTCGCATACGGTCGGACCCGGCAAGGATATCGATCGGAAGGTTGACCTCCTCGTACTCGTAAGGCGGCTGGTTCCACGTAAAGTCGCGCGGGTAGGTGGTGTGGATTGCCTTCAGGATTGCCACGCCGGTCTTGAACGGCTTGAACCGCTCGCGGTCAGTAACATGTATCTGTGCGCCGTTGCAGAGCAGGCCCGCGTGTTTCTGGAACGTGGGCTGGAACGAGAGCGGCCGGAACAGCACGCCGGGCAGTTTAAATTTTTTGAGCACACTCACGATGGTTTCCGGATGGATAAACGGCGCGCCGAAGAGCTCGAACGGCCGTGTGGTTCCGCGGCCCTCCGAGATGTTCGTGGCCTCGAGCAGGCACATGCCCGGATAGACGAGCGCGGTATCCAGTGTCGGCATATTGGGAGAAGGCATGACCCAGGGCAGGCGCGTCTGATCGAACCACAGCTTCCGTTTCCATCCCTGCATCGGGACGATGTGATGATCGAGCCCGGGATGGAAGGTCTCATGAAGGTATGCGCTGATCTCGCCGATGGTCATACCATGCCGCACCGGCAAGGGCCTCAGCCCCACGAACGAGGCGTACCCGGGGTCGAGCGCCGGCCCTTCGGTGAGATGGCCGGCAAGTGGGTTCGGGCGGTCGAGCACGACGATCGTTTTGCCCGCCTCGCGGCAGGCCTGCATGCAGAGTTCCAGCGTCCAGATGAAGGTGTAGTAGCGGCTGCCCACGTCCTGCAGGTCGATCACAAGCGCGTCGATGGCGGCGAGCATCTCGGGCCGGGGTTTGCGGGCTTTCCCATAAAGGCTGTAGACCGGCAAACCCGTTGCAGGGTCGCGGGTCCCTTCCCACTCGACCATGTTGTCCTGCGTCTGGCCGAGGATGCCGTGCTGTGGTCCGAAGAGGGCGGCGAGCTTGAACTTTTTTGAGCTCATGCAGACGGCGATGGCGTGTTCCAGCCTGCTGTTTACCGAGGCGGGATGCACCACGAGGCCCACGCGGGCGCCCTTGAGTTCCCCGGGCCAGCGCTTGTCGATGAGATCGAGGCCGGTAAGCGTACCTTTTTTCCGCTTCAGCATGGGCAGATTATATTGACTCTGCGGATGAATAGCAACAGGAAATTTATTCGCTTTCGTGACTACTCAGGTCAGTTACTTCGCTTCGTCGCAAGGAGCGCCGGGATGATAGTTATTCCCTGCATATATAGCTTTCGCGGCGCTTCCGCTTCGCCCGCGCCGCCTGAATTTTCCGGAGGCCCGCAGTCCGCTTGGGCAGGCGCGCTCTTATTGCTCCTACGCTCCGCAACCGACCTGAGTAGTTATTCGCTGTCCTTGATACTTGTTGAAAAACAAATCGGTCTTCTTTATAATGCAGTCATGAATTACAAGGTCGTTGAAACGTGTACGGTGACTGACGAAGAGATCGAACGGATCCTGAACGAGTGGACAACAAAGGGGTATGTCTTCGAGAGTATCCAGTTCGTCGCTTCAGTCTCGTCCAAAAGACCGGCGATGGCGTTTGTGTTTTTTACGAAGGAGCTGGCAGCATAATTTTTTACCATGGAGTGACGAAACAAGTGCATGCTCAGGCGTTCGTGAAAAAAACCTGTCATCCCCGAACAAAATTATCGGGGATATGGTGTTCGGCTTAGCTGTTTAAAACAAAACCGGATTCCCGATTAAACTTTCGGGAATGACGATAGTTGGCCCCGTGTTTTTTCATGGAGAGGATTCTGATGCACGTTCTCATTATAAAAAATGTTTTCACCGAGGGTCCGGGCACGATCGCTGACTATCTCGTTGCCGAAAAGATCCCCTATACCATTTGCGATCTGAGCATCGGAGATACCATGCCTGCTCAAGGCTCCTTTACCCACCTCATCATCATGGGCGGCCCCATGGCGGTGTACGAGATGAACCGGTATTCGTACCTCGTCAATGAAGCGCGGCTGATCAAGGCGGCGATCAAGGCAAAAAAGCACGTGCTCGGCGTATGTCTGGGCGCGCAAATGGTGGCCCATGTGCTGGGAGCAAAGGTCTATCCCGGTCAGAAGAAAGAGATCGGATGGCTTGAAGTGGCGCTGACTCCCGACGGCATGAGCGATCCCCTCATATCCGAGCTTGCGCTTCCCGACAAGAACACGGCCCAGGTGTTCCAGTGGCACGGGGACACCTTTGATCTGCCGCTCAATACCGCGTGGCTGGCGTCGTCCGACCTTTTTCCGAACCAGGCGTTCCGGCATACAGACAGGGTGTATGCGCTCCAGTTCCATATTGAGGTGACACCCGCCATTGTTCTGGACTGGATGGCACAGGAACCGGGGTTCGATTTTGCTTCCATTACCGCGGAATCGGAAAAGATTTTCCATGCCTACCGTGAGCGCGCCATGAAGTTTTACCGGGGATTTTTCAGATAGTAAGAGAAAAGATGGTTCAAAGACGTCGACGAGACTTCGGTGTGAGCTCAGTCGAACGCTCTCAGTCGAGCCGTTCCAGGCTCACAGTTCGTATCTACTCAGGTCAAAATCTGTTGGCCGCGAAAGAACGCAGAGAACACAAAGGAAAGCAAAGAAGGGTACTTCTCAAGATTGGGATCTCTGAAAGCCTAAGGTCTGCCGAATTAATCCAGGGAGCATGAATATGATTGAGATAAGCGAACTGTGCGACGTTGTACGAGAAACGGGCTATGCCATTCATGTTTATCATGGACATGGGCATCTCGAAAAGGTGTATGAAAATGCGCTGGCAAACCGGCTAAGAAAAACCGGACTCGAC
>JALNZF010000019.1 GCA_023229435.1 Nitrospirota bacterium | reverse complement strand
GCCTGTTGCCCAAACCGATTGTGTGCTTCGACAGGCTCAGCACGAACGGAAAAAGTTCATAATATCAAAAGCTATACCGTTCGCCCTGAGCTTGTCGAAGGGTGAAAGGGGTTTGGGCAACAGCCCGTCAAAAACCGACACCTTCAAAAAATATCCCTCAATCCTGCCTGTTTAAGAATGGAGTTTAGGGTTCCTTTAGGAAGGTCTTTTCTGTGATAGGGAACTACAACGCGCTTTTTTGTTGCGGAGTTATAATATATTCTATGGCTTCCGGTCTGGTGATCGAGTTCAAATCCATTTTGGACCAATATTCTTATGACCTCATCCGGTGTTAACGCGGGAAGTTTAGGCATATTCCAGATTTAAAACGCTTTCCAGTGTCCTGGAATCATCGACTATTTCCTCGCCATGCTTCTTCATGCTCACCAAATATGCCCGTATGGCATCCTCAGCCATTCTGCCAGCCTCTTCCACGGTTTCTCCATAGGTGATGCACCCCGGGAGAGACGGCACAATGACCGTATAACCACCTTCAGGCTCCGGTCGAAAAACAATCCGAAATGAGAGCTTGGATTCCATGATTCATCCTTTCATACCAAAATCACTGATCATTAACAATGGGTGAGTGAACACAATATACCATGAACATCGCCCTTTGACAATGGAAAACAGGTGAAGGCCGTAATGCTTCAGTTATAAGGTCTTTGACCCACTGGCTGTCATCCCCGAATTCTTCTATCGGGGATCTGGTTTTTTGCTAATTCCGAATGAGCACCATGTTCCCGATAGATGCGTTCGGGAAGGACAATTTACGTGCGCTTACAAACGCCGATAATATGCTCGATAACCTCGTAACTGAAGAATTACTGAAATCCTTGTACGCATACTGGCCGGCGCGGTCAATGAGTCAGAACACATTAAAGCACGCTTTGCGTGCGACCCTTTAAAACCCTCCGCTCATGGCCAGGAAGCCCGCCATTTTTTCATTGGTCTCCCGCAAACGCTTCGAAAGGGTCTCCGTGAATTTCCAGAGCAGTTTATACCCGAGTTCATGGTCCATGTTCAGAATATAGTCCAGCTCTGTTTTGTCGATTGTAATGACCTCAAGGTCGGTGTTGGCGATGGCATGCGCGGACCGGGGGAAATTGTCGATCAAGGCCATCTCGCCGAAATAGTCGCCCTCCTTCAGCACCGTCAGCGCCTCCTCTCCGATGTTCCGAATGAACTTGCTGATGCGCACCTGCCCCTTGGTGATGAGATAGCACCGGTTGCCGGGATCGCCCTCGACGAACAAGGTCGTGTCCCTGGCATGCGTTTCACGAACGCAGATATTCTGAATTTTTTCCAGTTCCCGCTCATTGAGAGTATCGAACAGGTGTATCTTCTTGAGAAGTTCTATCACATTCCCTCCCGAAGCGAAAAATCCAAATCCCAAACACCAAATTTCAGATAATCACCAAATACAAAATACCAATCTCCGAAACGTTTGAAGTTTGGTGCTTGGTGCTTGGAATTTATTTGTTATTTGGTACTTGTCATTTGGTTCTTACGCGCTAATAGCGCGTATGGTCCATCTCGAATGCGTTCCGGATGTGCTCCACTTCCTGTTTCGCGGCTGTAGTGATGGCCACCACATCGAACCGGCAGGGGACCTGATGAAGCTTTCTCTGTTTGATGTACGCGAGCGCCGCCTTGACCATCCGCTGCTGCTTCCGGGGAGTGACCGCGAGTTCCGGCGCGCCAAAGACGTCGCTCGTTCTCGTTTTTACCTCAACGAACACCACAGCGCCGTCATGCAGGGCGACAAGGTCGATCTCACCGCTTCGGGTGCAATAGTTCCGTTCCAGGATCCGGTACCCCTGCTTCATCAGGAACCGCGCGGCCAGGTCCTCTCCTTCTCTGCCGAGCAGTTTGTTCAGCAGACTCAACGGGCCGCTCCCGAGAGCAGCCGGGCAACGGGACTGAACGTCCTGCGATGAGCGTCACAGGGGCCGTGCTCCCGCAGGAGCAGAAGATGCTCCTTCGTGCCGTAGCCTTTATGTTTTTGAAAATTATAGCAGGGATATTGTCTGTGGAGTTCACGCATGATGCGGTCCCGGGTCACCTTGGCAAGAATGGACGCCGCTGCAATGGAGTGGCTTCGGCAGTCTCCCTTAATGAGCGGCTTTTGCGGGAGCGGAACGCGCGGAAGGGAGATCGCGTCAAGCAGCAGGTAATCGGGTTGCGGGTCGAGCGCCTGGAGCGCCCGCTCCATGGCAATGATGGTCGCCTGAAGGATGTTCACCAGGTCGATGGTCCGCTCATCGGCAATGCCGACGCCGTAACAGACCGCTCGGGCTTGTATCACCTCGAAAAGCCTCTCCCGCTCCTGTTCAGGGACCTGTTTTGAATCAGTGAGCCCGGGGATCAGCAGGCCGACGGGCAGCACCACCGCGGCGGCAACCACCGGACCCGCCAGCGGCCCCCTGCCGGCCTCATCCAGCCCGGCGATACAATGGTAGCCGGCCTCGCGTGAACTCCGCTCGAAGTACAGAGGGTCGCATTCCGGCTCGTTGCTGAACAGATCAGCAGTGCGCTCTGAATACGCTTCACGCAGGCGTGACCTGCCACGAGGCATAGCGACCTCACCGAAAGAAAAATTCCAAATAACAAGCGCCAAATCTCAAATAAACACCAAGCATCAAACCTCGAACAGTTTCAAATTTGAAATTTGGTGCTTACTGCATTACTTCTGTTCTGCTATGTCCAGTCGCGTTGCGCCTGCCACGGTTGCATAGACGCGCTCTTTCTCTTTGATCCGGGCGGCCTTGCCGCGCAATTCTCTCAGGAAGTAAAGCTTGGCCCTTCGGACCTTGCCCTGCTTGGCGACCTCGATCTTGTCGATCATGGGAGAGTGGGTCGGAAAGAGCCTTTCGACGCCCACGCCGTAGGACAACTTCCGGACCCGGATGAGCTCGCGCGCGCCCGCTCCCTGGCGGCCGATCACCACGCCCTCGTAGACCTGGATCCTTTCCTTATCGCCTTCCACGACCTTCGCATGCACGCGGATGGTATCGCCCACGCGGAAGCTCGGGATCACTTCTTTCATCTGCGCCTTTTCCAACGACTGTATGATGTTCATGGTAAACCTCCCCTTAAAAAACTTTATTGAAAAATGAAGATTGGAAATTTTAACATTAAAATTTTCATTTTCTAATTTACAATTTCCAATTTACAATTCTTTTTTCAGCTCTTCCAGTATCTTCCGATCCTCATCAGTGAGCTCCGCTGTTGCCAACAGCTCCGGTCTCTTCCTGAGCGTGGCCCTGAGCGACTCACGTCTGCGCCACTTCTCGATCGCCGCATGGTTGCCGCCAAGCAGAACATCCGGGACCTTTCTCCCAAGAAATTCAGCCGGCCGCGTATAATGCGGATGGTCGAGCAGGCCGTCGCCAAATGAATCGCGGTATGCCGACTCTTCATCGCCCAGAACGCCGGGCAGCAGTCTTGCGGCCGCATCGATCACCACCAGAGCGGCAAGCTCCCCGCCGGTGAGCACATAATCGCCGATCGAAAGTTCCTCGTCAATGAGGGCATCGATCACGCGCTCATCGATCGCCTCGTAATGTCCGCAGAGCAGAACGATTGTCCGCTTTTCCTCGGAGAGCTGTTCCGCCCGCCGTTGATCAAGGAGTCTGCCTTGCGGCGAGAGCAGGATCGTTAACAACGTTTCCCCGGGATGCTCCGCCCTGATCGCCTCAAAGGCCTTGACAATCGGCTCAGGCTTGAGCACCATGCCGGCGCCTCCCCCATAGGGGCTGTCGTCGGCGGTCCGGTGTTTGTCTTCCGTATAGTCCCGGATGTTCCGGACCACAATGTTCAGAAGCCTTTTTTCCCTGCCCCGTTTGAGAATGCTCTCGTTCAGCGGCCCCTCAAGTATCCCGGGGAACAGGGTGAGCACCTCGAAATTCAATGCTCTCATATCTCTGACCGCACGTTTTTCAATGAAAGAGAAATTGCAGAATGCACAGTACAACGTTTAAAATGCAAAATTGTTCGTCGGGTCCGATACTTTGAAATTTGCATTGTGCAATTTACAATTTTCAATACTGCCGCCTCCAGGTGCGTGAGGCCGGCAGCTATTCCATCATGCCGTCCATCAGATGGATGACCATCTGTTTCGTCTTCCGGTCGACCTGCTTGATCACTTCCTTCGTCGCGGGAAGATAGACTTCCTTCCTGCCGTGTTTCATCACATACACGTCATTGCTGCCCGTTTCGAAGATGTCCACGATGGTGCCGAGCTTCTCGCCGCTCTCGGCAAGGACCTCCATGCCGATGATCTCGTACCAGTAATACTGCCCCTCGGGCAGCGGGACCGCGTCTTCCTCGGGAACTTTGACGAGCCACCCGTTCAGTTCCTTGGCCTTCTCGGGAGAATCATATCCGTCAAAAAGAAGGAGCGGGACCTCGCCGGCATACCGAACGGACTTCACTTTGCAAACGATCTCTTTGCCGGCCGGTGAGACCAGATGCACCCGGCCCAAGTCCTTGAAGCGCCCCGGGAAGTCCGTCAGGAGCCCGATCTTCATCTCGCCCTTGACGCCAAAGGGTTTAACCGCTTTGCCGATGGTTATGAGCATGTGCGCGTCATCGCGGATTCAGCATTCCGTCTTCATGATATTGCGGTTGTGTTCTCCGCACTCCGAACGGAGCCTGCCCCCGAACATCTTAATCGGGGGAACTCCGAACTAAGACGACTTCGCCGCCTCTGCGAACTGCTTCATGATTCCAACCTTGGAGAGCAGGGTCCGCGCGGTATCAGAGGGGACTGCGCCCTTCTTGAGCCAGTCCAATGCCTTGACCTGATCAACCTTGATCTCCGCCGGCTTCTTGAGCGGATCGTAAATACCGACCATCTCGATAAAGCGTCCGTCTCTCGGCGACCGGGAATCCGCTACAACCAGCCGGTAGTACGGTTTTTTGTGAGTCCCCATCCGTTTCAGTCTGATCTTTACAGCCATGTGTTCACCTCTTTCGTTATTAAATCACTTAAAATCTGTTACCACAAAGGCACCAAGTCACGAAGGAAGACTTTAAATAAGGTTTATCTTAGTGTCTTCGTGTCTTAGTGGTAAATATAAGGTTTCTCCTCAAAACGGCATCCTGCCGCCGAGCATCTTGCCTATATTACCCATCTTCCCCATCTTGCCGCCTGACAGGGACTTCATCATCTTGCGCATCTCGCCGAACTGCTTCAGGAGCCGGTTCACATCCTGCACCTGGGTGCCGCTGCCTTTGGCGATGCGGACCCTGCGGCTGCCGTTGATGATCAGATAGTCTGTCCGTTCCTTGGGGGTCATGGAGCTGATGATCGCGTCAACCTTCGCCAGCTCCTTTTCATTCACCTGCGCATCCGGGAGCTTCATCTTGCCCATCCCGGGGATCATTCCCATGATCTGCTCAAGACCGCCGAGCTTTTTCACCTGCTTCAACTGGTTGCGGAAGTCCTCGAGGTCGAAGGTGTTCTTCTTGAGCTTCTTCGCAAGCTTGAGCGCCTCTTCCTCGCCAACGGTCTCCTGCGCCTTCTCGATGAGCGACATCACGTCGCCCATGCCGAGGATGCGCGAGGCCATGCGGTCCGGATGGAACGGCTCGAGGGCGTCGAGCTTCTCGCCCATGCCGACAAACTTGAGCGGCTTGCCGGTCACGGACCGGACCGAGAGCGCCGCGCCGCCGCGCGCATCGCCGTCAAGCTTGGTCAAGACCACGCCGTCAAATCCCAGGTCGGCGTTGAACTTCGAGGCGATATTCACGGCTTCCTGGCCGGTCATCGCATCGGCCACGAACAGCACTTCGCTCGGCTTTACCCCGGCCTTGATCTGCCGGAGCTCGTCCATGAGCGGCTCGTCGATCTGGAGCCTGCCCGCCGTATCAAGGATCACCACCTCATACAGAGATGAAGCGGCCTGCTGGACCGCCGCGCGGCAAATGACAACGGGGTCCTTCTCTTCCGTGAGATAGGCATCCACCCCCACCTGCTTCGCAAGGGTGATAAGCTGCTGGACCGCCGCCGGCCTCTGCGTGTCCGCCGGGACCAGAAGGACCCTGCGCCCGTCCTTCTTGAAATTCTTCGCCAGCTTGCCGGCCGTGGTCGTCTTGCCGGAGCCCTGCAAGCCGACCATCATGATGACGGTGGGCGGGTTCGGCGACAAATGAAGCTTTGCCTGCGTTCCCCCCAGGAGCGCCACGAGCTCCTCGTGGACGATCTTCACAACCTGCTGGCCCGGGGTGAGGCTTGAGAGTATCTCCTGCCCGACTGCCCGTTCCTGTACCTTGCCGATGAACTCCTTCACCACCTTGAAGTTTACATCAGCTTCAAGGAGCGCAAGACGCACCTCGCGCATGGCCTCTTTAACGTCGTCTTCCTTAAGAATGCCCCTGCCGCGGAGCTTCTTGAAAACAGACTCTAATTTACCACTTAAGGAATCAAACATGGAATATACCCGCCTGGCAAAGGATAGTAAATATATAAGATAAGTCCATTATTGTCAAGGGTTTTCTCTTGGTAAAGCCCGTAGAACGCTAACAATCTGATTTCCTTTCAAGAGACAGAAACGACACGTCTTTCACAAGAGCATGAATTTATATTGACTAAGTCTAAAGCTACAATTATAATATCCTTCATAAGTTACATGTCTTCAATGCATTTCCTCTTCCAGAAGGCAAGGCTATCCTAATGATTAAAAATCTGTCTCATCGCGAAAGGAGAAAAACATTTTGCATAAACGACTTATGAGCATCGGCTTCGCAACAGCCATGGTTTTCGGTCTGGCCATGATCGCCGGCCAGGCTGCCGCGCAAGAAAAGGCTGCTGCAGTGGCAGCGCCGCAAGCAAAACCCGTCATTGCTAAGATCTGCATGAACTGTCATCAGGCAGAGCCCGGCAATCTTCGGGGGAACTTCGATCTGGTGGCATACCAGAATGAGTCCATACAGATGAAGATCGATGACACAACCGAAATACTGAGGTTCAACCCAAAAACCCTGATCGTTAAAAATGTCAAACCGGATCCGGATAACCCGTCCGAGCCCTTACGCGTGATCAAAAAAGGCAAAGAGATCCGCGTAGAATATACTGAGAAAAACGGAAAAAAATTCGCCACACTGGTCTCTGCCAAGCCTGCAATCAAGGTGGCATCTGAAAAGTTACTGAACACTGCCTCCATGGAAAAACTCGTGGACATGGGACCGGCGCAGGGTAAGTATCTGCTGATCGACGCGCGACCGGCCCCCCGGTTCATGGAGGGCGCCATGCCCACGGCAATCAACATCCCCTTTCCGGCTTTTGAAAAAAACATCGACAAGCTCCCCAAGGACAAGAACGCGCTGATCATTTACTACTGCCAGGGTGTAACCTGAGCCATGAGCCCTAATTCCGCCGGTCGGGCGGAGAAGCTCGGTTATACCAACGTAAAAGTGTATCACGACGGACTCCCGGAATGGACCAAGAGAAACTATCTCGTACTTTCCCCGCAATTTCTGAAAGAAGCCTATATAGATAAAGAGATCTCGAACGTACTCCTCGACGTCCGTCCCGCAGCCGCAGCCAAAAATGGCTTCATCAAGGGTGCAGTGACAATGCCCGCAGCCGATGTTGCAGCGAACATCGCAAAGTTCCCGCCCAAGGACAAAAAACCTCCGATCATTATTGTTGACGATAAGGGCGGGGGCGACGCAGTGAACTCGGCAAAGGCCCTCATCGCCGCGGGCTACACCAGCGTAGCGGTCCTGACCGGCGGTATGGACGCGTGGCAGGCGGCCAAATTTCCTGTTGAGACCGGCAACCTGGCCACAACGATCACGTACGTACCCAAGCCCAGACCCGGTGAGATAGCCATTGATGACTTTAAGAAGATTGCCGCAAGCACATCAGCAGACACGCTTATCATTGATGCACGCAGCCGGGAGGAGGCGAATTTTGGCATGATCAAGGGCGCCAAGGTCATCCCGGACACAGAAATACTTGACCGCCTGGCGGAAATCCCGAAGGACAAGCAGATCGTCACGTATTGCAACACCGGCGTACTGGCCGAGATGGCCTATCACAAGTTAAAGGAAAAGGGATACAACGTGAAGTTCCTGAACGCCAACGTCAACTTCGATGACAAAGGGAACTACACGATAGCAAAACCGTAATAGGATGGATTATTGATACACCGGGCCCCGGACGACGAAAGCCGCCGGGGCTTTTTTTTGGACATCCGGCCCGGGTTCGCGGGGCCATGATCTCTCATTTTTGGATTCGGGACTGTTTTAGTGGATCAACCTGGTTTTCTTTTCGATCAGGCTCATTACCTCGGTTCTTGACGGGTCCCGGTTCTCACCTTCATAATGGAACTCCGTTCTGACAAGCTCCCCGGCATTCTCCGCAGGTGGATACATTTTCATGATGCTGATCCGTCCTTTTTCATCATACTCATAGGCCGTGGAGCCGATCAACGCTTCCCGGGTATTCACGACAACGCGCCTCATTTCGGTCGCTGTTTCCGGAATGCTGGAAACAACACCGACCACGAACACGATGAACAAAATTCGGTTTCATTGCCAGACCCTCCTCATCAAATGGCATCGCTCATGACGATGTCTTCCTGACCAGCTCGATGATGGTCACTTCGGGCGGCGCGAGGAACCGGACGGGCGGCCCCCAGGTTCCGGTCCCGCGGCTTATATGCAGAAGCGATCCTTTCCCCAGTTCGTAGTTACCCGCAATCAGCGGAAAGGACAGGTGCGTCAGCAAGGTGAAGGGAAATATCTGCCCCTTGTGCGTGTGTCCGGAGAGCTGGAGGTCAAAGAGGCCGATGGTATTCGGATCGATGCGCGGCTGGTGTTTGAGAAAAAGGATGAACCGGTCCCTCGGTAGCCCGCTCAGCAGTTTTTTCTCTGATGAGGGATGTCCCAGGTTCAGCTGTATCGCGGTACGGTCATCAACCCCGACGATCGTGACGGGCCCGCCCGCGGCCACTTCATCGCGCAGCAGGGTGAGTCCCGCCTCACGAATGAACGCGAGCGACTTTTCCGGTCCTGCATAATACTCATGGTTTCCCATGATGGCGTACTTTCCGAATTTCGCCGTTACTTCACGAAGCATATCGGCGAGACCGGGCAAATGGTTGATCTGGGCATCCACCAGGTCGCCGGTCACTACGAAAATATCAGGGTTCGCGTCCTTGACCGCTTTAATCATCGGGCTGAACCGCTCACACCGGTTGATAAGACCGAGGTGCACATCCGACATCTGCACGATCGTGAGCCTGTCGATTCCCGCGGGGAGTTTCGTGGTCTCGATGACAAGCCGTTCTGTACGGATGTCCTTCGCCTCAAAATAACCGTAGGCACAGATCGCACATGCCAGGCCAAGGCTGATGTAAAATGAGGTTTTCACCGGGACGAGATATGCGGAAATATCGTTTCGCGTTATCCAGCCGATGGCGCGGGTGACGAGCGTGAGGCCGTCGAAAAGGAGGGAACCGCAAAAAAAGAGGAACAACACCGCCATCCAGAAGTACGCGACATACGACAGCGCCTGCGCCGACAATTCATACTCATGGGTTTCAAGCGTCCGGACCAGAAAAATCGCGAAGACCATGAGCAGCATGAACGAGCCGAGCGCGGCCCCTACCAGCGGACCGAACGCGAAGACGCTCCTCGCTTTGACGAACGCATAGGCGTGCACCCCGCCGTAGATCGTAAAGATCATCAGGACGAAGAGGATCATCTGCCGAAGTTCACTCCCATGCCCTCGGCGATATGAACGAGCTCGCCGTCGGGATCAACGAGCTTGAGGTTGCTGATCGCGCTCTCCAGCGGCACCGAGGTTATGATCGGGGGTTGATACGAAACCATCTCCCCGAACTTTTTCAGGGCAATGAGCTCCACGGCGTGTGCGCCGTAACGCGTGGCCAGCAGCCGGTCGAAGGGACAGGGACTTCCGCCCCGCTGCAAATGGCCGAGCACGGTCACCCGCGTCTCGAAGCTGGTGCGCTTGCTGATCTCATTCGCCACGATCTCACCCATGCCGCCGAGCCTCAGCACGTAGCCATCGGCGGCCTTCTCGCGCACCGACATCTCGCCGCCGGCCGGCTTCGCTCCCTCGGCCACAACCACAATGCTTGACTTGCTCCCCGCCTTTTTCCGTTCAAGAAGCTTCTCCGTCACCTTTTCCATGCTGAACGGTATCTCGGGGATCAGGATAACATCGGCGCTGCCGGACATACCGGCTTCGAGAGCGATCCATCCTGCATAACGTCCCATCACCTCCAGCACGATCACCCGCTGGTGGCTTTCCGCCGTGGTATGCAGCTTGTCCAGCGCTTCGGTCGCGGTATCCACCGCGGTCTGGAAGCCGAAGGTCACGTAGGTGGCCATAAGATCATTGTCAATGGTCTTGGGAACGCCGATCACGGGAACGCCGAGCTTGTGTATCCCCTCGCCGATCTTGAGCGATCCGTCGCCGCCGATGACAACGAGCACATCAAGCCCCAACTCCGTGATGTTTTCCAGCACCTCCGCCGACATGTCCTCCACGATCTCCCTGCCGCCGACGACCGTCTTATGGGCAAAGGGGTTGCCTCGATTCGTGGTGCCGAGAATGGTGCCGCCGACAGATAGGATCCCCCGCGTGTTCCATGAGGTGAGCTGGCGTGTTTTTGTCGGCGTCAGCAGCCCTTCGAACCCGTCAATGATGCCGGTAACCTGCCAACCGTACTTGAAGATGGCGGTCTTCGTGACCGCGCGGATGACCGCATTGAGACCGGGGGCATCGCCCCCTCCTGACAGAATGCCGATTCGCACATTGACCTCCGATTGAAAATATAGGGTCCAGTAGCCGGGGTACGGGGTCCACGGTAAAAAACTTCGACCATGCTTCAGGCTTTCCTGAACCCTGGCCCCCGGACCCTGAACCCTGCCTTATAGCCCCAGCAGACTTGCCCCGCGTTCACAGGCGATCTTCATCACCTCACCATAAGGAATCCCCGCCTGCTGAAAATACAAAAGCTCCGCTTCATAAACTTCCGCGTATCGTGGATCAGGAAGCACGCAGTCCGTGCCAACGGCAAGGGGAACACCGATACCCTGAGCATACCGCATCATCTCGAGATGAGAACCGATCAGGCCGGCAACAAAGTCCTCTGTTTCTTTTGATACCTGAGCTGACTCAGCAGCGCGTTTGAGCGCCCCGACCGTTGGCACCCAGAATGTGGATTTCTTTGCCATGCTGTCGAGCGCTCGCCTGGACATGAAGAATCCATGCTCGATGGACCGCACTCCCGCTTCAGCAGCGTCAATGATGGCGTGTTCCCCGTTCGCATGCGCCATGACACCCATGCCGCAGGTCGCGGCAGACTGCACGATGAATCTGAGCTCGTCTTTATCGAAACCTCCCGCAGTCACCCTGCCGGGCTCTTTGAGGCTCACCATACCGGAAGCCATTATTTTAATTATACCAGCCCCGGCGTCCTTAAGCGTGTGAATTGCTGATTTTATTTCTTCCCGGGTTGTAACGGGGATGCCGAACAACGAGCCGTAGCCGCCTTTTTTATAGAGCGCCCAGCGGGCGGAGATAATGCGCGGAAGACTGTTGTCCCGGGCAATCGAATTGATCCCGTCCGTGATATTGCCTCTCCTGCCGGCATCGCGGACCGCACCAACACCGGCATCGACGATAGTGTCCAGACAGCAGGTATCCTTGAGATGCACATGGGCATCGACAAATCGAGCGCCGCGTCGTAAATCCCCCGGATATCTTTCTGATGGTCGATGAATATGCTCTTCCCGCATATCCCCTCTTTATTTCACGGGCGGTATTTAAAAGACCGGGTTACGGTGCGCTTTCCCGTGACTGTTCGTCGGATAAATGCCGACCTTCATACCGCACAGAGCTCACGCTCTTTCAGCCCGTACAAGGTTTTGTAGCGCTCGCATTACCAACGTGTTAAAATTTTGGCCGAGTAAAGCTTCTCAACGATGCTTTGCTCAAAAAGGGTTTTTCCATCGTCATAGCCGGCCGAAAGTCTTATGCCCCATCGCGGATTAAAATACGTTTGGAACGCCGCGCCAACCGACTGGCCCCTCGTTGTTTCAACAATCGTGGTTCCCTCCAGCGACTCAGCGCCCCGGCTGAATTCGCCGTTGATCTCGAGGTAATCATCCCCATTTCCGGCATAGTAATATCGGGCAAGAGCACGGTGAGCTGTTCCCAGTTTGGCAGGTGTCGGAATAAAGAGGGTCCGCCATCGGAGGTACCAGTTGCCTGTGTATTTTCCAAGAGCGACGCCGTACATATCGACGTTCCTTGCCGTGAAGTCCATGTGATCGTAGCTGCCGGCAAGCTCCCATCCCGTTTCGATCTCCTGATAGATTTCTACGCGATAGGAATCATCGGGATAGAGGACGGCCCTTGGTGAATATTGATACCGCACGTTCGCATACGCCCGCTGCCAGAGATCCACATACGCGTCGAGTGCAAAGGCATAATCGTTGGAATCGAACCGCCGGGAATGGAGATATTCAAACCCGAGTGAGCCGCGTTCCCAGTAACGACGAAGAGCAGCGTTGTAATAGTGCCAATTGCTGCGGTCCGTTGAAAATGTGCTGAAGTCATATGACAGGCTCGCCAGCCACGTGAACTTCTCCGGCACTGCTGATCCCTGCTCCGGTTTGCTCTGTTGCAGGGAGCTACGCTGGAGATCAATCCCGGGGTCCGGCGTACCGTATGCGCGGGCAATGTCAAAGTCGGCGCGGGCTGCAGCGAATTCGCCCGCTGACCGGTAGGCTATTGTGCGCGCGAGGTATGCGCGGGGATTCTTGGGATCCGCCGCGATCCATTTACTGTAGGCATTCACGGCATCGCGGGGCCGGTCGCTCCGGAGATACAGGTCCCCGAGAGCCGACCAGGCATCGCCATGATCAGGCGAATGCGCGGTTGCCGCTGTCAAGTCCGCCTCGGCTTCAGGCCAGCGGCTTTCCAATGTATACACCCGCCCGCGCGCGAGAAGCAGATCGGGATCATCCGGACGCGCTGCCAGCAGTTCCGTGTAGATCTGAATTGCTGCATCATGGTGTTTTGATAGAGAGAGGGCGTTCGCAAGCTTGATCCTGGCCTCATACAATTCGGGATGAGCTTCAGCCTCTGCGCGATAGGACTGCGCGGCAGCGTCATGATCACCCCTTGACATCGCCAGGTCGCCATCCGCCATCGCGACGACAAGACTCAATGCAAGATGAATCATCATTCCAGTAACCCTTCCTTAGTTATAATCAACATATTCCTTTCCCCATCCTGTTTCCGGCCTGGCGGCATTGGCAGCCGCACGTCATGCTCCTTCTTTTCCGGCAGCATCAGCCGGCGCTTGCTTTTCCTGTCCTTTTTTATGGACTAATTCCCACTTTCTCCTCCCCATGATGTACAGAATGAGCGCTTCGAATCTCCAGAAGGAATTGATCTGCCGGTAGCCGAAATTTTCAAACACTCCGTAGATGAGAAGCTTGAACAAGTGACTCCACTTCGGATATCGCCTGAATGTTAATTCTTCGAGAAAGATGCCGGCGGTCGAAAGAAACACCCCATAGAATATCGCCAGCGTCAGGAAAAGAAGGAGAAAATCAAGGCTCAGGATCCCGAGAAAATAAGAAGTAATGACACAGACATATCCCAGGACCTCGATCACCGGTCCCAGGATCTCGAAAAGAAGATAGTAGGGCAGAGCCCCCATGCCGATTTTGCCGAATTGAGGATTGAACATCATCTCTCTATTTTGATAGATACTCTGGATCAGGCCGAGGTGCCACCTTCTCCGCTGTCTGCCGAGCATGGTAAGGTCATCCGGCGCCTCGGTCCAGCAGATAGGATCGGATACAAATCGTATCCGGTATGGTTTCTTCTTTTTCAGCATCGTACGGTGAAGCCGGACTATCATTTCCATGTCTTCCGCTACGTTGCCCACCGTGAATCCTCCCGCCTCCACCACACTTGCTTTTTGAAAAAGCGAAAAGGTCCCGGAAATAATAAGCAGCGCGTGCAGACTGTCCCATCCCACCCTGCCGAAAAGAAATCCCCGGATGTACTCTACGATCTGAAACATGAGCAGGGTGCTGTCGGGGAGATCGATTTCTTCGATCGCAAGCCCGTCGGTGAGCTTGAGACCGTTGATAATGCGCACGACCCCGCCGCTCGCGATCACCGGAATATTGCTCTCGAGCAAGGGGGCCATGACCCTGATGAGCGCGTCTTTTTCAAACAGCGAATCCGCGTCAAGTGAACAAAAATACGGCGAGCGTGAAACATTGACCCCGCAGTTCAGCGCATCGGCCTTGCCGCCCCGTTCCTTGTCGATCACGAGAAAATTCGGCGTTTCCAGACTGTAGTAAAAGCCCTTTACGGGTTGCGTCTTGAGAAACGTCCGGTAAACGCGATCGATCTTTTTAAGACCGTACGTATCAATCACTTTTTGCAATGTCCCGTCAGTCGATCCGTCATTGATAATGATCACTTCGAAAAACGGGTAATCAGTGGCAAGTGCGGATCGTATGCTCCGGAGAACAACCTTTTCCTCATTATGCATGGCGATCAGGATCGTGACGGGCGGGGTCTCCGGTGAGATGCTGAATTCTCTGTACGGGGAATATTTAATGCGGCGAAGGTGCTTGAATATCATAAAAAGGGCAAGGACCAGAAGGACCGAGTAAACGGTATTCAAAAGTCCGAAATAAAACCCGACGCAATAATTGAATCCGATAATCGCCAGGATGAGTATTTTCTTCATGCAGCAGATCCCGTCTTCATCATACTTCGGATGAGCTCTTTTTCCGCCTCGTCGCCTTCCTGTTCCAGATACTCACTGAGCGGTGTTGAGAATCCAAGGGAATGCATGATCTCAAGGACCTGGCGTGATTTTTTTTGCCGGCCCCGGTCACGTGCCCTGAGGTTTTTAATGAGTCGATACGAGAAATTCGTTTTTTCTATCTCCTCACAAATGCTGTCTTTCGCATACCTGTCAGTGCCCGTAAGAATGTCCAGAAAAATATCGAGAGAACCTTCGCCGAGAACAGTCAACGCCTGCGCTGCTTCATTTCGGACCTGCCAGTTTTCATCAAAAATAAGTTTTCCGATCGATGGCGCGGCAGCTTCAGGACCCAGTGCTCTGATCGACCGAATCGCCTGAAGCCTGACAAACCACACCGGGTCTTGAAGCAGGGGAAGGACCAGCTCCAGCAGATTTTTGATGACACGGACAGTTTCATCTCGTCCCAGCACCTTGAGCGCCTTGCTCCTTACTTCGGCATTCTTGCTCGAAAGATGCCCGGCGGCCAGGCGTGCCGATCGTGGATCAGCGGGTAATCGGGAAAGAATGTCCAGAATGCACGATATGACCCAAAGATTATCCCCTCCCGCCTTGCACGCGACCAGAAGAGGGATTGCTTCGGCGCCAAAGGACTGCATGGCCATTCCCATCGCCTTGCGCGTCACGATCGACCGGTCCAGAATGACAGGCAATCGCTCGACAATGGCTTGCAACGCCGCTGGTCCTCCTATTTTACTCAGCGACCGCACGGCAACCGAAACGATCTCCGGATTCTTTTCGTCCAGCAGGGTGATGAGTTTCGGAACTGATGCTTCGCTCTTCATCCTGCCGAGCTTATCTATGCCCAGCGCACGCACCTGAACATCGCTGTTCTCAATCTTCTTTTCGTAAAACAAAACGTATCCGAGCGTGGAGAACAATTTTTGCGCTTCACCCTGGTATCGTTCCTCGTTGATCAGGCGCAGAAGAACGTCCTCGATAGCCTGCCACGCATGCGATTTCCGGCGTGCGATGAACTCGTGCTGCGTTCCCGGAACGGTACTGGAATCAAGCGACTCCCGGATCTTTTTATCGAAGACGTTTCTTAAATGGTCGAGCTTCCGGTATTTCCGTCCATTATATGCTCTCCGGAGAATACTCGTAAGAAAAAGGACCGTGGTCAGGAGCAGCAGAGCGATGATGATCGTTCTAATGATGATAATAACGGTATCTTGCATTAGTCTCCCTGCATCCAGTGGGGGGAATAGCAATTCAACGAGTCGGGCAACACGAGTATTACCGCACCGGTGTGATCATGCCGTTGTCCCTGAAGCTGAAATGGTCGCTGTCGCCGATGATGATATGATCCAGCACCTGGATGCCGATCACCTCGCCTGCCTGGACCAGCCGCCTGGTGAGCAGAATGTCCTCCTGGCTCGGTTTGGTATCGCCGCTCGGGTGATTGTGGATAAAGATGACTGCTGCGGCCGATTCGCGGACCGCGGCCTTGAAGGTGTCGCGGGGATGGACGATGGAGGCGGAAAGGCTGCCGATTGAAACAACCTCTTCACGGAGGATCTTGTTCTTGGTATCGAGCAACGCGCAGCGGAATATCTCTTTTTTGAGGTCCTTCATTCTCGGCCGATAGTACGCTGCAACGTCACTGCTTGAGCAGAAGGACGCCCCCGCGAGGCTCGGCATCTGGTACCGTCGCCCGAGTTCTACCGCCGCCTTGATCTGCGCAACCTTGGCCGGACCGATGCCCTCCACCTTACAGAGCTCACGGATCCCGGCCTGCTCTATACCGGCAAGGCTTCCAAACGTGTCGAGAAGTTCACGCCCCAGGTCTACCGCACTGCGGCCTGCCCTGCCGTTCCGAATGATGATGGCAAGGAGCTGCGCTTCAGAGAGCGTTGATGGGCCGTGCATTATCAGACGCTCGCGCGGCCGCTCATCCTGAGGCCAATGTTTGACGCTCCGATTCTTTTTTTCGGTCATAGGTGCTCTTCCTTTTCACCTGAAATATTCCCCACGTTGTATCCTCCCCCTCGATCAGAGAGGAATGAACGGCGGATTGATGGTACGTGAGTGAAAATGCGCTTTTTCGCGATGATTATAGAATGGACACTGATGACTGTCAAACAAAAAAGGCGTCCTGCATTCAACACAGGCCGCCTTTTTCTCTGAAAACAGTGCCGGACTTACATTTTTACGAACGCATCCTTGGGCGCATTGCAGACCGGGCAGGCCCAGTCGTCCGGAAGGTCTTCGAACTTTTTACCCTCTTTCGCTTCATCATAGATATAACCGCATACCGTGCATCTCCACATGATACCCTCCTTAAAGTATAGTTATTCTTTTACCGGGTACATACTCAGCGTTTTATGGCTTACACTTGACCGGCTGATTGCCGTTGAACTGTTTGTGATACTCGATTGTTTTTTCCGCAAACTGTTTCCCGAAATCAAAACATTTCTTTTCGTCCTCCGGACCCGGACGATAGAGGACCTCTATTCCGGGTTCGACGGTCTCAAGACCCATCCTCTTGAATGACTCGTACGCCTCCTTTACCGCGCCCCCTCCCCAGCCAAAGCTCCCGAACGCGCCGGCAAGCCGGTTCTTGGGACGGAGCCCCCTGAGGTGCGTCAGGAACTCGGCGATCGACGGAAACATGATATTGTTGAGCGTCGGCGTGCCCACGAGCATGGCCCGTGACTCCCCGATGCTTTTTATCGCCATGCTCATGGGCGTGGAACGGAGCTTGATCACTTCCACGTCGACGCCCGCGGACTTGATCCCCTCCATGAGCGGGATGGTCATGCGTTCGGTGCTGTGCCACATGGTGTCGTAGACGATCACGACGCGGAGGTCCGCCTTATCATCCGCCATATCAAGATACATCTGAAGGATCTTGCCGGGGTCCTTCCTCCAGATAATGCCGTGGTCCGGCGCGATCATATCAATGACAAGGCCGAGTTTCCGGACCTCGGCGATCTTTGCCTTGATGAGCGCGCCGAACGGCATCAGGATGTTCGCATAGTAGTCCCGCACCGAGTGCTCAAGCGCCGTGACCGAATACTGGTCACAGAACTCGTCGTCGAACCGCGCCGATGAGGCCAGGTGCTGGCCAAAGGCGTCCTGGCTGATCAAAAGCTTGTCTTCTTGAACATAGCTCATCATCGAATCCGGCCAGTGGAGCATCGGCGTTTCGAGGAAGGTGATGGTCTTGGCGCCCGTGTTGAGCGTATCGCCGGTCTTGACGATCCTGAACCGCCATTTCGAGGTGTCGAAGAACCGGTCGAGGCCTTTTTTGCCGCGCGCGGTGATATGGATCAGGGCCTGGGGCGCAAGCTCCATGATCCGGTCGATGCTCGACATGTGGTCGTTCTCGATATGGTTGATCACGATGTTCTCGATCTTCGCGGGGTCAACGAGGCCCCTGATGTTGTCGATCGTATATTCGCTGAAATCATGCTTCACCGTATCGACCAGCGTCACCTGCTTGTCGAGGATGAGATAATTATTGTACGATGTGCCGTGAGGCGTCACATAGCCGTGAAAATCCCGAACCGCCCAGTCTATTGCGCCCACCCAATGGATGCCGGGCTTTATCTCTACAGCTCCCATGAAAACCTCCTCAGAGAAAACGAGACTTTCTGCTGCCGTCTAAAACCGTGTGTCATCCCCGAACGTCCTGAGCGTGTCGAAGGACCGGGGATATGATGTTTATTTGGTATTTCCTGAAACCAGATTCCCCCCGGCTTAGAAACCCCCGATTAAATCATTCGAGGGCAGGCTCCCCGGGGCAAGCTTAGGAACATTCGGGAATAACAGTTTTATGGCGACCCAAGTTATGATATTTCAATGTTGGTATTCCGGGAAAGGACTCAGGAAGTCTTCCCCTTCCTGGTACAGAGGGAACAATGACCATAAAACTCGACATGATTCCCAAGAAGAGTAAAATCCCGCGCCAATTTTCCCGGCAGATCAACGGTGATCCCCTCGGGGATGTCCACGATCTTACCACACAGGACGCAAATGAGATGGTGATGGCGGCTTGTGTCCGGGTCGTAGCGCTTTCTTTTGGGATCAATGGTGAGTTCCCGCAGTGTTCCTGACTTCGCGAGCGTATTGAGCGTATTATAGACTGTCGCGAACGACATGGACTGGTATTTTTTCGATACAGCCCGGTAGATGTCATCCGCCGACGGGTGAGAGGTATTCCCTTTCAGATAGTCCAGGATCGCAAGCCGTTGCGGGGTGCGCTTGAACTGAGGTGACGAATCCCTTTTTTGAAAATGTTTGGTGTTCATATTGATTAGAATTATTATAAATTAATAAAGGGAAGCTGTCAAGGTATTTTCCAGCCCTCGTCACCGTGCAAAAGCCTGTCGCACACGGAGAATCTGTCCCTCTTGTGCAAAAAACAAAAAGGCAACCCGAAGGATGCCTTTTGATGTCAGTATTGAATAGGAGATGTGCGTTACTTCTGCCCGTGCTGTTCAGCCACCTGTATCCGGATCATTGCCCGTAAAAGTTCGATGCGCGCCTTTTCATGATCCTTTTGTTCGAGCTTTTCGCTCAGCGCCTTCTCCGCACGCTCTTTCAGAGCCCGTTCCGCGGTAAGGTCGATATCCGCCGCCCGGTCGGCACCTTCTGCCAGAATGATGACCCGGTCCGCTCCTACCTCGGCATATCCCCAGTCAACGGCCAGACGGTGCCATTCCGTGCCTTCGCGGTAGGAAAGCATGCCGACCTTGAGCGTGGTCAGGAACGGCGTGTGGCCCGGCAGCACGCCGAACTCGCCTTCACTGCCCGGAGCTATCACTTCATCCACGCGTTCCGAACGGACCACCTGACGGCTCGGCGCAACAATCTCAAGGAGTATTTTCCCTTTTTCTGCGACCATTTTCTTTTTCCAATCTTCGCTCATAGCTTTTAGCTCGTGACTCTTAGCTCTTCTGCCATCAGCTATGAGCTATCAGCTACGAGCTGATTCTCAAATTACCGCTTGTAACCAAGTTTCTCCGCCTTCTCGAACACTTCCTCGAGGGGGCCGACCATATAGAACGCCTGTTCGGGAATATCATCCATTTTGCCGTCAACCACTTCCTTGAATCCCTTGATGGTCTCCTTGAGCGGCACGTATTTACCCGGCGTGCCCGTGAAGGCCTCTGCCACCTGGAAGGGCTGCGACAGGAAACGCTGGATCTTTCTGGCGCGGGACACGGAGAGCTTGTCCTCGTCGGAAAGTTCATCCATACCAAGGATGGCGATGATGTCCTGAAGCTCCTTGTAACGCTGCAGAACAAGCTGTACCCTCTGCGCAACAGCGTAATGTTCGGCTCCGACCACATGGGGATCCATGATTCGGGAGGTCGAATCGAGCGGATCAACGGCCGGATAGATCCCGAGCTCGGAGATCTGGCGCGAGAGCACCGTGGTGGCATCGAGGTGCGCGAACGCCGTTGCCGGCGCTGGGTCGGTCAGATCGTCGGCAGGAACGTAGATGGCCTGCACCGAGGTGATGGACCCTTTTTTCGTGGAGGTGATGCGCTCCTGGAGGGCTCCCATTTCAGTGCCGAGTGTCGGCTGGTAACCCACGGCCGACGGCATACGGCCGAGGAGCGCGGAAACCTCGGACCCTGCCTGGGTGAACCGGAATATATTGTCGACGAACAGGAGCACGTCCTGTCCCAGGGTATCGCGGAAATATTCGGCCACGGTGAGGGCCGACAGACCGACGCGGAGCCTCGCTCCCGGCGGCTCGTTCATCTGGCCGTACACCAACGCTGTTCTGTTGATAACGCCCGACTCTTTCATCTCGGCCCAGAGGTCGTTTCCCTCACGGGTACGCTCGCCCACGCCGGCAAACACGGAGTAGCCGCCGTGCTGCTTTGCCACGTTGTTGATGAGTTCCATGATGAGCACGGTCTTCCCCACGCCCGCGCCGCCGAAGAGACCTGTCTTGCCGCCTTTGGTGTAGGGTGCCAGAAGGTCGATGACCTTAATGCCCGTTTCAAAGAGAACCTTCGAGGGATCGAGTTCCTCGAGCATGGGCGCCGGACGATGGATCGGCAGGGTGTCCTTGCAGTTGATCGGCCCCAATTCATCCACCGGCTCTCCAATAACGTTCATGATGCGGCCGAGCACTTCCTTGCCCACAGGCATGGAGATAGGCTTGCCGGTGTCGTTCACCTTCATGCCGCGCATGAGGCCATCCGTAGAGGACATGGCCACCGTGCGCACCCGGTTCTCACCGAGGTGCAGCGCGACCTCGAGCGTCAGATGTGTCTCGGGCGTACCGAGGCCCTTATCCGCGGCCTGATCGATCCTCAGCGCGTTCATCAGATGGGGAAGGTTTCCAACGGGGAACTCGCAGTCCACCACCGCACCCATCACCTGTACTATTTTGCCTGTGCTCATTGATAACCCCCTGTTGCAAAATTCGGAGAATTTTGAATTGTAAATTGAAGATTGGAAATTTTAGATTTTAAATTTTAAAATCAATTTCCAATCTTCAATCTTCAATTTCCAATTAATTCTTATTTCTGCGCTTCCGCCCCGCCGACGATCTCGGATATTTCCTTGGTGATCGCGGCCTGACGCTGTTTATTGAACTTGAGCGTGAGCCGTTCGATCATATCCTTGGCATTCCGTGTGGCGGAATCCATGGCCGTCATCCGCGACCCCATCTCGCTCGCCTGGCTCTCAAGCATCGCGCGGTATACCTGCACCTCAACGTGCTTCTGCAGAATGGAGCTCAGGATCGCCTCTGCCGACGGCTCATAGAGATAATCAACAGCGGCCATGAACGGGTCGGCCTCGGTCGGCGGCTCCACGGGCAGAAGTTTCTCAAGCGTTACCTTCTGCTGCATCACGCTCTTGAACTCGTTGTAGAGCAGGTACACTTCATCGGCATCGCCCGCGGCAAAACGTTCAACAACGTTTTTTCCGACATCGGCCGCTTTCTCATAGTCGATCATGCCGAGCTCCGACCACACTTTGCCCAGGGTATACCCGGAGCGCTTGCGGAAAAAATCGCGTCCTTTGCGGCCCACGACATTCACCTTCACGTCCTTGCCCTCGGCCTTGAACTGCTTGACGGCCTCGACAGCCTTGCGCAGGATATTGGTATTGTACGCGCCGCACAGCCCCCGGTCCGAGGTCAGTACGAGCAGCTTCACCTGTTTGGGCTCGCGCTTTGCCAGGAGCGGATGCTGCGCACGCTCCACACGGGCCGCAAGGTTCGTGATCACGGCAAACATCTTTCGCGCGTATGGCCTCGCCGATATCACGCGGTCCTGCGCACGGCGAAGCTTCGCAGCCGCAACCATCTTCATGGCCTTGGTGATCTGCTGGGTCTTCTTGACGCTCGTGATCTTTCTCTTAATGTCTCTTAAACTGGGCATTGATTGTCCCTGACTGTTTGATATTCAAGGATGCGCGCGTTTGAAGTTCATTCCGCATTCCGCATTCCGAAATCCGCATTCGAACACTACGCCGTGAATGTGTTCTTAAACTCTTCGATGGCGCTCTTGATGCGGGCCTTGAGGTCGTCGTCGAGCTGCTTCTTGCTTTTGATGTCGTTGAGCAACGGCTGGTACTTGCTCGTCACGAACCGCAGAAGTTCCGATTCGAACCGCCTCACCGCATTCACCGGCACTTCATCCACAAAACCGTTGGTCCCCGCGAAGATCACGAAGATCTGCTGCTCGACCGGAAGCGGAGAGTACTGGTCCTGCTTCAGAAGTTCGACCATGCGCTGACCGCGGTTCAACTGGGCCAGCGTGGCCTTGTCGAGGTCGCTGCCGAACTGTGAAAAGGCGGCAAGTTCCCGGTATTGGGCGAGGTCGAGGCGAAGCGTGCCCGCCACCTGCTTCATGGCCTTGATCTGGGCGCTGCCGCCCACGCGCGACACGGAAATACCGACGTTGATGGCCGGCCGCACGCCGGAGTAGAAAAGGTCGGATTCGAGGAAGATCTGTCCGTCCGTAATGGAGATCACGTTCGTCGGGATGTAGGCTGACACGTCGCCGGCCTGGGTCTCGATGATCGGAAGCGCGGTCAGCGATCCGCCGCCCATCTTGTCCGACAGCTTTGCCGCACGCTCGAGAAGACGGGAGTGGAGATAGAACACATCGCCGGGGTACGCTTCGCGGCCCGGGGGCCTGCGGAGCAGCAGCGAGAGCTGGCGGTAGGCCGTCGCTTGTTTCGAAAGATCGTCATACACGATCAGGGCGTGGCCGCCTTTGTCGCGGAAGTATTCGCCGATGGTGGCGCCCGTATAGGGAGCGATGAACTGGAGCGGCGCCGGATCGGACGCCGTGGCGGACACGATGATGGTATAGTCCATGGCGCCGTGTTCCGTCAGGGTCTTGACCACCTGCGCCACCGTGGAGCGCTTCTGTCCGATGGCCACATAGATGCAGATGACGTTCTGGCCCTTCTGGTTGATGATGGTGTCAATGGCAACGGCGGTCTTGCCGGTCTGGCGGTCGCCGATGATGAGCTCGCGCTGTCCGCGGCCGATCGGGATCATGGCGTCAATGGCCTTGATGCCGGTCTGGAGCGATTCGCGCACTGACTGGCGCTTTACGATGCCCGGTGCGATGACCTCGATATGGCGGAATTCTTTCGAGACAATGGGGCCTTTGCCGTCGATGGGTTGGCCGATGCCGTCCACCACGCGCCCCACCATGGCGTCGCCCACGGGGACTTCGGCGATCCTCTTGGTCCGCTTTACGATGTCCCCTTCGCGGATCCGGGAGTCGTCGCCCATGAGCACCGCGCCCACGCTCTCTTCTTCGAGGTTGAGCGCCATGCCCATGACGCCGCCCGGGAACTCCAGGAGCTCGCCTGACATGACGTTGTCGAGCCCGAAGACCTTGGCGATACCGTCGCCGACCGTAATGACGGTGCCGACCTCGGCGACCTCAACGGTCTTGTCGAAATCGGATATCTTCTTTTTTATGATCTCGCTGATTTCCTGTGCCTTGATCTGCATGTTACACCTCGTTAAGTTCAGGAGCCAGAAGCCAGAAAACAGAAGTCAGAATCACGCTACAGCATGACTGACTACTGACTCCTGACTACGGACTACTGGTTTATTAATTTAGCAACTGATTCCGCAGCTTGCCAAGCTGATTTTTGATGGTCCCGTCGTAGACCGTGCTTCCGATCTGCGCCCTGGCTCCACCGATGAGGGAGGCATCAACCTTCGCGTCGATGTCCACCTGTTTTCCGGTGAGTGCCTCGAGTTTTTTCTTGATTTCCGCCAGATCGGCCGGGTTTATCGCGGCCGCTGTGGTCAGTCGCGCCATGGCGCGATTAGTGCGTTGAGCCAATATCTCCAAAAACGCCTCATACATGTCGCTGATATATCTGATCCTGCCCGTTTCCGCCAGATGCTCCACGAACCGCTGGGTGGTCGGCTGCATGCCGAGCTTGACCGCCAGTTCCTGGATGACCGCCTTCTTGTTCTCGGGGGTAAAAACGGGGCTTGCAAAAAGCTTTTTCAGTGCCGGCAGGGAATCCACCGCGCTCGTGAACGCGGCAAGGTCGGCCCTGGTCTTGTCAACGGTCTTCTTTTCCTCGGCAAGCTGCACGAGGGCCTTGGCATATCTCTTCGCGATGATCCGAATCAAGCCCGGCCTCCCACTTTGGAGATGTATTCTTTCACAATGCGCTCATGGTCCTGGCTGTTGATCTTCTGTTTGATCCTGCCTTCCGCAAGGTCAAGGGCAAGGAGCGACGCCTCGGCCGCGAGCGCGCTTTTTGCCTTATGGAGCTCGCTATCAATGCCCTGCTTGACCTGGGCCTGAACCTCATGCGCTACCTTCCTGCCTTCGTCAACGAGCGCCTGTTTGTCCTTCTCGGCGCGGGCCTGGGCATCGGCGACCATCCTGCCTGTCTCCGCCTCCATCTCCTTGATCTTTCGCTCGAGGTCCGCGAGGGCGGCCACGGCGCGTTCCCGCGCCTCGTGCGAGTCCTGCATGGCCTTTGCGATCTCGGCGGACCGGCTTGCAAAGAAATCACGGATCGGCTTCCTTGAAAAATAGACGACAACCGACGCAATGACCGCGAAATTGACCAGCCTGGGCAGCCAGTCGCCCATGAAGGTTATCACCTCATGGCCTCCCTCAGCAGCTTCCGAGGCAAAGACACTTGCGGCGAACAGCATTGAGCCCATTTGGCAAATGATGATCTCTATCGTCTTTTTTAGGATTTTCATGATTTGCTTTTTCTCTAACTCCGAACTCCGCACTCCAAACGGAGCCTGCCCCCGAATGATCCTATCGGGGGAACTGTTTTTAAACCGCCCTTCCGAGCAGCTTGGCGGTAATGTCCTGCGACAGCCGCTCCGCCTCCTTTTTGAGGTCGGCACGGGCCGCTGTGGACGCCGCCGTGATCTCACCACGCGCCTTGTCCAGCATTTCGCCCGCTTTGGCGCGCTCCGCGGAGATCATGTCGCGCTGGGCATCGAGACCCTGCTGGTAAATGGCATTGTACGTTGTCACGGCCTTTTGCTTGGCCTCGGCCAGAGAGGCATTATACCGCTCCAGGATGTTCTGCATGTGTTCCTGCGCGGCCTTGGCATCGCCGAACGCGGAGCTGATGCCCTGCTCGCGCTCCTGCATGACCTGACGAATCGGCTTGAAGAGGATAAAGTTAAGCGCAATAAGCAGCACGATGAAATTGGCGATCTGCCAGAGAAGTGTGATGTTGATATCTATCATAAAGTACGAGAGCCTCTTCTAATGAACGGGAAATGCGGACCTTTTTGAAGTGTGGGAAAATTATCACAACCCCCTGACATTGTCAAGATTTTTTCCCATAAATAATATAAATGAGCGCCGGGTTTTTGATTATAGAAACCATGGCGGAACCGCGTCAATAAAGCCTGTTGACGAGGCGTCAATTTACAAAGTCCTTTACTCCCCTTTCCCTCAGTGGTAAAATGATATTTCTCCCGAAGCATTCGGACCCTATGAACAAGATCATCATAAAAGGCTGCCGCCAGCACAATTTAAAGAACATCGATGTCGAGATCCCGCGCGACCGGCTTGTGGTTATCACGGGACTGTCGGGCTCGGGCAAGTCTTCCCTCGCCTTCGATACCATCTATGCCGAAGGCCAGCGCCGCTACGTCGAGAGCCTCTCTGCCTACGCGCGCCAGTTCCTGGGCCAGATGGACAAACCCGACGTGGATTCCATCGACGGCCTCTCCCCCGCCATCGCCATTGAACAGAAGACCACGAGCAAGAACCCCCGCTCCACCGTGGGCACCGTGACCGAGGTCTACGACTACCTGCGCCTGCTCTTCGCGCGCATCGGCAAGCCCTATTGCTGGAAGTGCGGCAGGGAGATCGCGGCCCAGACCGTTCAGCAGATCACCGATGCGGTCATGGCCCTGCCTGACGGCACGCGCATCCAGGTCCTGGCGCCAATCGTTCGCGGACGCAAGGGCGAGTACCGGAAAGAGCTTATGGCCGCGGGCGCCTCGGGCTATGTGCGCGCCCGGGTTGACGGGGCGATCAAGGAACTTGCCGAGCCCATCCCGATGGACAAAAAAAAGAAGCACGACATCGAGATCGTGATCGACCGGCTCGTGGTAAAGCCCGGCATCGAGCGCAGGCTCGCGGAAAGTATCGAGACCGCCCTCCGCCAGGCCGAAGGCCTCGTGCTGATCAATCTGGTGGACCAGAAAAAGGACCTGCTCTACAGCGAGAAGCTCGCCTGCATCGTGGACAACATCAGCTATCCCGAGATCGCTCCCAACACCTTTTCCTTCAACAGCCCCCAGGGCGCCTGCCCCACCTGCGACGGCCTCGGCGGTCTTCTGGAGTTCGACCCCGGGCTCATCATCCCGAACCCCACTCTTTCACTCCGCGATGGAGCCGTCAAGCCCTGGGCGAAACGCACGTCGGTCTACCACCATGAAATGCTCCACACCCTTGCGGAAGGCTGCGGTTTCGACGTGAACACCCCGTTCAAGGACCTGAGACCGGCGCAGCAGAAGATGCTGCTGTACGGCTACAGCGAGAGCGAGGCGAAAGCCCTGTCAACCCGAAAGGGCGCGGTGTGCAAGCCTTTCGAAGGCATTATCGAGAACCTGAAACGGCGGTATGATGAGACCGATTCCTACGCCATCCAGTGGGAGATGGAACAGTACATGAACTACCAGGCCTGCCCTGACTGCGGCGGCAGCAGGCTGCGCAAGGAATCGCTGGCGATCAAGGTCGCCGGCCTGAGCATCCACGACATCACGCGCATGAGCATCAAACAGGCGCTGCTGTTCTTCAACGATCTTACGCTTACGGACAAGGAAACGGCCATTGCCCAGCGGATCCTGAAGGAGATCCGCGAGCGTCTCGGGTTCATGATCCACGTGGGACTCGATTATCTCTCTCTGAACCGCGGCGCGGCCACGCTGTCGGGCGGCGAGGGCCAGCGCATCCGGCTTGCCACGCAGATCGGCTCGTCCCTCGTGGGTGTGCTCTATATTCTGGATGAACCGAGCATCGGCCTGCACCAGCGGGACAACCGCAGGCTTCTCGATACCTTGTTCCGGCTTCGCGACCTCGGCAACACCGTGCTCGTCGTGGAGCACGACGAGGAGACCATCAGCGCGGCGGACCACGTGATCGACATGGGCCCGGGCGCCGGCGTGCACGGCGGCGAGATCGTGGCCCAGGGAACGCCGCAGGAGATCCAGAAGGTCGGGGCTTCGCTCACCGGCCAGTACCTCTCCGGCAAGGTCTTTATCAAGGTGCCGTCTTCCCGCAGAAGATCCACGAAGGCGATCAGCGTTATCAACGCGGAGGAGAACAACCTTGGGAACATAACGGTGCAGTTTCCCCTCGGCGTTTTCACCTGCGTGACCGGCGTTTCAGGCTCGGGCAAGAGCACGCTCGTGGTGGACATCCTGTACCGCGCCCTTGCCCAGCGCCTGTACCGTTCCACGGAACGGGCGGGAAAGCACAAGGACATCACGGGCCTCGAACATGTCGACAAGGTGATCGACATCGACCAGTCGCCCATCGGCAGAACGCCGCGTTCGAACCCGGCCACCTACACCGGAGTGTTCGGACCGGTCCGTGATCTGTTTTCCCAGCTGCCGGAGTCGCGCATGCGCGGGTACAAGCCCGGCCGCTACAGCTTCAACGTAAAAGGCGGCAGGTGCGAGGCCTGCGAGGGCGACGGTCTGATCAAGATCGAGATGCACTTCCTGCCCGACGTGTACGTGACCTGCGACGTGTGCCACGGCAGCCGGTACAACCGCGAAACGCTGGACATCCGGTACAAGGGCAGGAACGTCGCCGAGGTGCTCGGCATGACCGTGGAGCAGGCCTACGAGTTCTTCCAGAACGTGACGCCCGTCCGGTCCAAACTCCAGGCGCTGCTGGACGTGGGCCTCGGGTACATCACCCTGGGACAGTCGGCCACCACGCTCTCGGGCGGCGAGTCACAGCGCGTCAAACTCTCCAAAGAACTCTCCCGCCGCGCAACGGGAAGGACCTTGTACATTCTGGATGAGCCGACGACCGGCCTGCACTTCGCCGACACGCAAAAGCTGCTCGATATGCTGAACCAGCTCGTGGACGCGGGCAACACCGTGGTCGTGATCGAGCACAACCTCGACGTTATCAAGACCGCGGACTGGATCATCGACCTCGGCCCCGAGGGCGGCGACCGGGGCGGCCGGATCGTGGCCCAGGGAACGCCCGAGGACGTGGTGCTGGTGAAGGAATCGTATACGGGGCAGTTTTTGAAAAAGACCTTGCAAATTGCAAAATGAAAAATGTAAAATGTGCTGATAGCAACCACCCCTCACCTTAATCCTCTCCCCTGATGGGAGAGGAAATAAAAGCTCCCTCGCCCCTATCGGGGAGAGGGCTGGGGTGAGGGGGATTTTTTGCATGACTCGTTGGTATGAGGCCACTCCTCGCCAAATAGTTACAATTCGCTTTTCGTCAACCGGAGGTCACATGAAACAACTTTTCACCCTTCTCGCCATAACAGCACTGCTGTTCACGACATCCGCCTGCAGCGGTAAAAAAACGCCTGACCAGTCGGCCGTCAAAAGCAAGAACGTCCTCTCCGCGCTGAGGGACATGCGGACGGCATATGAGAAAAAGGACCTCTCCTCATTCATGGATAACGTGGCGCCCGCTTATCAAGACAGGGAAGCGTTTTCCCGGTCCCTTGCAGCCGTGTTCTTGAAGAATGAAACCATCCACTTCAACATCCAGTACACCAAGATGCTCATCATGGTCGAGGAAAAGGGACCGATCAAGACATCATTCAACTGGGACGGAGAGTGGCTTGCCGTTGGAGGGACTACCCAGAAAAACGGCGGACGGGTCACGCTGGTCTTTGAGCCCGGAAATTTCAAGCTCATGTCCATTGACGGGAAGGACCCCTTTGTGCCGCTGCCGGTGGAAATGCCGGGAAAGCCGTAGTTTTATTTCGGATTGACGATTGCGGAATGCGGAATGAGGGCACAATGCTCTAAAGTCTTTTCACTCCGAAATCCGCACTCCGAAATCCGCAATCACATCATGCCTTTCACTGAAGAACATATAAAAACCGACTTTCTTATCATCGGCGGGGGTGTGGCCGGGCTCCGGGCGGCCATCGAACTGGCGCGGAACGGCGAGGTCCTCGTCGTGACCAAAGACGCGCCTACCGAGAGCAGCAGCGAATACGCCCAGGGCGGCGTGGCCGTTGCGCTTTCGGACGAGGACGAGATCTCGATCCACTTCGAGGACACCATCAGGGCGGGCGACGGGCTCTGCCTGCGCAAGGCCGTGGGCACGCTTGTTGAAGAGGGTCCCACGCGGATACGCGAGCTCATCCTCTGGGGCGCGGAATTCGACAAAGAAGGAACGAAGCTCGCGTTCACGCAGGAAGCGGCCCACACCAAGCGCCGCATCCTCCATGCCCAGGGAGACTCGACCGGCAAAGAGATCATGCGCGTGCTGATCGACAAGGTCCGCTCCACCGGCACGGTGTCCAAGATAGACTTCGCGTTCACCCGGGACCTGATCATCCGGAATAATCGCTGCGTCGGGGCCGTGGTCTGCCAGCAGGCCTTGCGCAAGATCCTCATCATTTCCGCGCGCGCGGTGGTACTCGCCACGGGCGGAGCGGGCCGGCTGTATGAGCGTACCACGAATCCCGCTGTGGCCACCGGCGACGGCATGGCCATGGCTTTTCGCGCGGGCGCGGCGCTCGTGGACATGGAGTTCGTTCAATTTCACCCCACCGCGCTCTTTCGCAAGGGAGCGCCCCAGTTCCTGCTTTCCGAGGCCATGCGCGGAGAAGGCGGCATGCTGAAGAACATCAACGGACTGCGCTTTATGGACCGCTACCATTCCGCGCGCGAGCTCGCGCCGCGCGACGTGGTCACCCGCGCCATCCACTCCGAGATGGCTGCCACCGGGGCCGACAATGTATTTCTCGACATGACGCATTTACAGGCCGATTACGTGATGCAGCGTTTCCCCCGCATTTACCGGACCTGCAAGGACCTCGGCATCGACATCACGAAAGAGCCGGTCCCGGTATCGCCCGCGGCCCATTACATCATGGGCGGGGTCAAGACCGACTTCTGGGGCGCCACCTCCATTCACGGCCTCTTTGCCGCCGGCGAAGCCGCCTGTACCGGCGTGCACGGGGCAAACCGCCTCGCGAGCAATTCCCTGCTGGAAGGACTGGTCTACGGAGAACGGGCCGGGCTCGGGGCCGCGCGGTATGCGCGCAAACACTTCAACCGGCACACCGGCGGTCTGCATGATGTTATTCAGAGATTGCCTGAGGCGCGCCATGCTTCAGGCGCGATGCCGGATATAGTCAAGATGCGCTCTTCGCTCAGAAAACTCATGTGGGAGCAGGTCGGCATCGTTCGCGAAAAAAAGGGTTTGACCAGGGCGCTCAGGCAGCTCAAGGAATGGGACCGGATGATGAAGGGCCGCGCCCCTGACCGGAATGTCTTCGAGATCAGGAACATGATCACGACGGCCCTGCTCATCACCCGCTCGGCGCTGCAACGGGAAGGCAGTGTGGGAGCGCACTTTCGAAGTGATTTTCCAACAAAGGGGAAAAACTGGCGAAGGAGAACGGTGATAAAACGTTAGGCGCGGTCTGCATTCCCTGCGCGGCCTTCTTGATGACAGGCGATCCCGGGAACCGCCCAGGGTCCCCCTCTTTCGTAACAAATCGGCTATGATCTGTCCAAAATCTCCCGCACCTGCGTCAATAGATTGTTCGGCGATATCGGCTTATAGATAACCGCAACGTTATCATCCAGCAACACCTTCTGTCGGATGATGTCAGGAGCATAGCCGCTCTGGAATAAGACCTTGATGTCGGGCTGGATCGCACTGATCGCGTCATAGGCCTCTTTTCCGGTCATCTGCGGCATGATAATATCGAACAGAAGAAGCTTGATCCTGTCCCTGTCCGCCAGGTACTTGTTCACCGCGGTCTGCCCGTCATTTGCCGTTATCACCTTGTATCCAAAATCTTCAAGCACGGTCCTGGTGAGGATTCTGACTGTTTCGTCATCCTCTGCGAGCAGAATAGTCTCGGTGCCTCCCAGGGGACGATATTCCGCCATTGTTTTCTCTCCCTCCACGCCCGCAGCGATGAGCGGCAGGTAGATCTTGAAGGTCGTGCCCCGGCCCGGTTCGCTGTACACATTGATCAACCCGTCATGCTGTTTGATGATGCCGTACACCACCGCAAGCCCCAGACCCGTGCCCTTGCCCACCTCTTTGGTCGTGAAGAAAGGCTCGAAAATCCTCTCTCTTGTCTCTTCATCCATGCCCTTGCCCGTGTCCGAGATGGAGGCCAGCACATAGTTGCCGGGCTTGCCAAAACCATGGATGGTGATGAACTCTTCGTCGAACCGCACGTTCTCCGTGGTGACCGTGAAGATGCCTCCCCCTGGCATGGCGTCCCGGGCGTTCGTCGCGAGGTTCATCAGGACCTGCTCAAGCTGGTGCGAATCTCCGAGGACCGGCATGGCTTCACTGCTCAGCATGGTTTTGCAATCGACATCCTCTCCAATGACGCGCACCAGAAACTTCTCCAGCCTTCTGATGATCTCGTTCAGATCCACGGGCTTTCGTTCACTGACCTGTTTCCTGCTGAACAGCAGGAGGTCTTTCGTCAGGTGCGCTGCCCGGTCCCCTGCATCAAGCATGTGTTCGATGTTCAAGCGCTGGGGGTCGTCCTTTGCCATCTTCATGAGGGCAATGTTCCCGTAGCCGACAATGGCGGTCAGGATATTGTTGAAGTCATGGGCGATGCCGCCGGCAAGGGTGCCGATCGATTCCATCTTCTGGGATTGGTGAAGCTGGTCTTCGAGTTTCAGCCTTTCGGTGATGTCAACAAGGGTTTCGATCGCGGTAACGACCTCGCCTGATCCGTCTTTCGAGAGGGGATACGCCTTTGTCTCGATATGCACCGACCCTCCCTTTGCGTCCTGATGCATATGGACACCGGTGTGGGTTTTTCGCGTCTCAAATACTTTTTGGACCGCACAGGGATGCCCCATACTAAAACAGGGGACCGAGACGCGATGAGATACTTCGTAACAATGCCTGCCGATGACCTTTTCCAAAGGAATGTCGATCATCTTCGCGTATGCCTTGTTCGCGGACAGTATCCGGAAATCACGGTCGATGATAAGGAAACCCTCATCAACGCTTTCAAGAATATTTTTAATGAATTCCTCGCTCTCGCGCAGCGCCTCCTCCGCCTTCTTTTTTTCGGTGATGTCCCTGAAAATACCGAGGAGATATGTCCTGTCTCCGAGTGTTATGACGGACGAGTTGACGTCAGCATAAAACAGGCTGCCGTCTTTTCTTATTACCGGGATATCCTTGGCAATCTGTAATTCTTTCTTCGCCTGTTTATTGAACTGCTCTATGACATACGGTATGTCTTTTTCAGGATGAATGTCGCGAACGCTGAGATTTTTTATCTCCTGCTCATCATAGGCAAGCATTCTGCAGATCGTTCTGTTTCCCATCATGAATCTATTCGTCTCAACATCCGCGATAAGGATCCCGTCATTCGCGGTATCAAAAACGTTTTTGAACTTTTCCTCTGATTCTCTGATCTTCTCCTCCGCCTGCCTGCGCTCGGTGATGTCACGCACGGCGACGATCAACCGGCCCTTGCCGCCGATTGAGGCCTTTCGCATATTCACCTCTACCCAGAACAGATTCCCGTCCTTCCGGCGCGCATGCCATTCGATCAATTGCGGCTCTCCCTGTGCCGCCTTTCTGATCCAGGCGACTGCGTCGTCCTGGGTGTAGGGGGGCTTTCCGGAACTTAAGTCCGCGATCGTGAGTTGTAACGCCTCGTCATGCCCATAGCCGTACATTTCGCACATTCTCGAGTTCACATCAAGAATTGCACCGCTCGTGAGGTCATGGATGAAAAGGGCGTCGTTGACCGCATTGAAGGTCGACTGCAGCGCATCCGCCGCTGCCGAGACTTTCTTGTTGAGTCTGGTAATGCTTTGATATCGCCAGTAGAGAAGGGTCATCATCACCAGCAGCAACCCGCCTCCCATGGTCAGGGCGGTGCGCGCCGCGGTCCAATAGGGCTGCGGATGGCCGTACCATTTGGTGAACAGCCTCGCATATTCAGGGGTGCCCACGAATTCCTTGACACTTTTATTGAGACGATCACGGAAAGCGGGGTCATCCTTGCGCAGGGCAATACCGCGCTTGGCCTCATAGATCGGCGGAGAAAGCGCCTTGATTTTGTCCTCTATACCCGCCTCATAGGCAAGTTTCATGAGGTTGGGGTTCAGGACAAAAGCCGCGTCGATCTGCCCGGCGAGCAGGGAAAAAAGCACCCTGGTCATGTCTTCATACAGCACGATCTCGACCTTCGGGGCGTTCTTCCGCATGTATTCTTCAGGAACCGCTCCTTTGAGAGTGCCCACTCTGAGGCCGGGGGAAAATCCTGTCACTCTGCTGTCAACCGTTACGATCAGACCTACCGGCATGACCTCGATGGGATCGGTAAAATCCAGCAACTCCTCGCGCTCCGGCGAGATGGTCAGGTGCGGGATCACGTCGACCTTGCCAATGCGCACCATCTCGATCATTTCGTCCCAGGGTTTGCCAAAGACATACTCCACCCTCATTCCGGACCGCCGGGCTATCTCGTCCATCACATCGATGGCAAAGCCCGCGGCCTTGCCGGTCGTTGGGTCCTTGAAATAGGTGGGAGGCAGATCAGCCGGAACAACGGCTATGAGGGTGTCCTTGATAACACCCGTATCGGTAGGCGACACTGCAGATCCAGCCAAACAGTGCAATGGCAGGAAGAGGAAGATCAGGAGCGCGATAATCGTCTGCATGATTGAGCCTCTTATTTCCTTGCGTTCAGCCTGGACGCGCATTTTCGGATGGACTTTCCGGCCAGGGAAAACTGGATAAGGAGAACGGTGATAAGGCGATCGTGGTCGTCCAAGAAATCATGCCCGGCTCGCCACTCCGGCTAACGCGGCCAATAAGGAGAGGGGTAGTGCCATCCCCACGGATCGTACAGAAACGGCGAACGATAGAAGAAGGGATCATAATAGGGATAATAATAGGGATAGGGCCAATCGTATTCCGTGCGCTCTTCCCAAAGATAGAGCTCTCTGATCTCGAATACCGGATACACGTACTCCATCTCATCGATCTTGCCCTTGCGCGCCTCCACAAATTCTCCCGCCAGTGTGATCTCCCGTCCCTTCTTATACACCATGGGGTCGAGAATGCCCTTTGATTTTGGATACAGGGCGAGGAATCTGCCCTGCGAACGTCCGGTTCCCTGCAGGTAGCCATACGAATCCACGGGCACGCTGAGCGCTTCTATCTGGGAACCTGTCCCGGTCAAGCGTGTCTGCACGATCAAGCCGCCCAGGATGAAGAGTTTGCCCTCGAACACTTCGGGGGTCTCCCGGAGATAGGCCAGGGAGAATTCGCGCACGCCCTCCTTCATGAGTTCGCGGTTCAGCACCGGCGAGCAGGAAGAGAGAGCAAGAAGAATGATGCCAATGAGGAAAGACCTTTTCATGGTTTGATTATGACACCCGAAAGCAAGTCCTGTCAAGCCTTGTTCCGTATTTTCAATTGCATATCGAAATACCACCGTGGTATACTTCCTCTTATATTGCAAGGAGGTACCCGTCATGGTATCAAAAAAACCGAAGATAAAATTGTACGCCCTCAGCACCTGTTCGCACTGCATGCGCACCAAGCGCTTTTTTAAAGAACACGGGATCGACACGGATATCGTGGATGTGGACCTCCTGACCGGGGCGGAACGGGAGCGCATCATCAATGAAGTCCGGAAGCTGAACCCCGACTGCAGCTTTCCAACCATCTGCATCGACGATGAGGTGATCGTTGGTTTCAACGAGGAAAAACTGCGCAAAACCTTGGGTCTGCAATGACGCCGGATACGCTTTACGATATATTGTCAAAATATGCCGAGTCGCAGGGCATTCGCCTGAACAAGGACAAACCGTTCGTCATGGATATTCTGCAAGGATTGCTCACGAACGAGACCCGGTACGGCTACCGTTCCTGTCCCTGCCGTCTTGCCGGGGAGGTAAAGGAGAAGGACGCGGACATTATCTGCCCCTGTGTGTACCGCGATCCCGATATCAAGGAATTCGGAAACTGCTTCTGCGGGCTCTATGTTTCCGTGGAGTGGAACGAGGGCAGGATCGAACACCGTCAGGTCCCGGAGCGGAGACCGAAAGAGAAAAGAGCAACCTAAGATCATTTCACCGCGGATGCAGAGAAATCAATTCAGCTAAACGTAATTAACTCGTAAGAAGTCGGATTTAACCGCAGAAATGCATCAAACGTAATAAATCCTATCATTGAAAGGTTGTCTGTATAATGAAGAAAAAAGATAAGAGCAGGAAAAAACCGGACATGCCGGAGTTCCTTTTCAAGGAGTTCACGCCGGAAGAGAGCGCACTATACGAGGACGCGGTGAATAAATTCCGCGAAGCGATCGCCGCGGGGAAAACACTTCGACAGGCGTATGAAAGTTACACTGTCGTGGACAAGGAGCTTGAAGCGCTCATCCAGGCTGATTTCTTAAAGATCATGATCGCCGAGCGTCACTTTGCCCAACAACAACCTCTTGCGGATATAGCCAAGGCACTTGACGTGCCCCTCGATCTCGTCAAGGACACCCACAAACGGATGCTGCAGGAAGTGGGGGTCACGGCGGCCAACCAGTTCGGCCGGGAGTACGGCGACAGCATTGCGAAGGCGAACGACTAAGACAGACTATTCACCGCAAGGAAACACGGAGCGCGGAGTTTTTTCCCCGGATAGTAAATCCTGATGGTCTCGTAAAAAAAGCGTCATACCCGCGAAAGCGGGTATCCATGGCACAAACAATCACTTAAATTGACTGGATTCCCGTTTTCACGGGAATGACGGTAAAAGTGATATCTGGACTTTTTATAAAACCATCAATCCTGACTCGTTCGAAGAGTTCAAAAAAAACCATTACAGCCGGATCAGGTCCTGATGATCATCTTCGTGGGGATTGATATGGATCATGACGTCCCCGACGCTTGCAAAGCTTTCAAAGATAAACTTCTTCACGGCCATGGCGATCGCGTGGGACTCGCGCACGGTCATTAAAGGATTCATATCGAGCTTCAGGTCCACGATCAGGTACTGGCCCGATCTGCGGCAGCGAATTTCGTGGACATGCTCGACGCCCGCCACTCCTTCTGCGATCTTTCTCACATCCTCCAGGCAATTGTCGTCAGGTTTTCCGTCCATGAGCTCATGGGCCGCGCCCATGAAGGTCTTATAGCCGATGTAGAAAATGAAGATCGAGGTGATCCCCGCGGCAATGGGGTCCATCACGGTGAGACCGAAGAACGCTCCGGTGACGCCCACCAGGGTGCTCACCGACGTGATCGCGTCCTTCCGGTGGTCCTTGGCCACGGCCAGGATCGCCGGGCTGCCGAGTTTTTTGCCTGCGGTGATGGAGTAGCGGTAGAGGGCCTCTTTCGTGATGATCGTGAGGAAGGCGGCGGCCACTGCCATTGCGGCCGGGACCTCGTACACACCATCAATGACGGCGTGGATGGACCGGAAAAGGATCCAACCGCCCGTGGAGAAGATGATGAGGGACACGATGATGGCGGAAATGCTCTCGGCCTTGCCATGGCCGTAGGGATGAGACTCATCAAAAGGACGGCTGCCGATGCGCAGGGCGATCATGCTCGACCCGAGGGCGATGAAGTCCGCGGCGCTTTCCATGCCGTCGGCAAAGACCGCTTCCGATCTGCCGAAATAACCCGCGAGCAGTTTCATGATCATCAGTCCGGCATTCACCCAGAACCCGATCTTAATGACCCTTCCCGCGCTTCCGAACCGTTCGTGCCGATCCACCTGAACCCTCCCCGCAAATCTGTCAGCCGTAAAGTACTTCACAAACCAAGCGCGTGAATTTTGAGCGCAAGTTTCTAAAAATTAATAAAGTTCACCGCAGAGGACTTCGGCGAGCTCAGTCGAGTCGCGCTGAGACGCCGAGAAAAACATATGAGACCTTGGCTGAGAAGAATTAAAAAACTGATTTCCTCCGCGTCTCCGCGGTTCAAGAATTTATGTTCTCTCTTTCGCATTCCAAAATCCCCAATCGGGCACTGCCTGCTACTCCCACTCGATCGTGCTCGGCGGCTTGGACGAGATGTCGAAGACCACGCGGTTCACGCCCTTCACTTCATTGATGATGCGGTTCGACATGACCCCAAGGAGATCATAGGGGATTCTCGCCCAGTCAGCGGTCATGCCGTCCTGGCTCGTGACCGCGCGGATCGCGACCACATTCTCATAGGTACGCTCATCGCCCATCACGCCCACGGTCTTGACCGGAAGCAGCACGGCAAAGGACTGCCAGATCTCCTTGTACAGTCCGGCCTTTTTGATCTCCTCTATCACGATGGCATCAGCCTCGCGCAGAAGGCTGGTCCGTGCCTCGGTCACCTCACCGAGGATACGGATGGCAAGCCCCGGTCCCGGGAAAGGCTGACGGTCGATGATATCATCGGGCATCTTCATCTCGCGGCCGATTGCCCGCACCTCGTCCTTGAACAATTCCCTGAGCGGTTCCACCAGCTTCAGCTTCATCTTCTCCGGCAGACCGCCCACATTGTGATGGGACTTGATGATCGCCGACGGGCCCTTGAAGGAAACGCTCTCGATCACATCGGGATAGAGCGTGCCCTGGACCAGGAACTCGGCCCCGCCGACTGCCAGCGCTTCCCGCTCGAACACATCGATAAAGGTATTGCCGATGATCTTCCGCTTCTTCTCCGGGTCTTCGACCCCTTTCAGCTTGGTGAGAAATTCCGCTGATGCATCGACGTATTTGAGGTTCAGACCCATGTCCTTGAACGTATGCTGCACTTTTTCAGCTTCGTCCTTGCGGAGAACGCCGTTGTTCACGAAAATGCAGGTAAGCTGCTTGCCGATGGCCTTGTATACAAGCACTGCCGCAACCGAGGAGTCCACACCGCCGGACAGACCGCAGACCGCCTGTTTGCTCCCCACGGCCTTGCGGATTTCGCCCACGGAGTAGTCAACAAACGAAGCCATGTTCCAGGTTGGCTTACATCCGCAGATGGTATAGACGAAGTTCCTGAGGATCTGCGCGCCCTGGGGAGTGTGTACGACCTCAGGATGGAACTGGACGCCGTAGAACTTATGTTTCTCGTCCACCATAGCGGCAGTCGGAGAGTTGTCCGTGAACGCCGCAACTGCCCAGTTGCTGTCGGGCATCGTCACAATCCGGTCTGCATGACTCATCCAAACGGTTGTCGTGCCGCCTTTGCCGATACCGGCGAACAAACCCTTGTCCTCGCGAATATTCAGTTCTGCCTTCCCGTACTCGCGCTTCGTCGACTTCGCGACCTGACCACCGAGAACATGGGTCAATAACTGCATGCCGTAGCAGATCCCGAGCACGGGAACGCCAAGCTCAAGGTGCGCCTTGTTGATGAGCGGCGCACCAGGGTCATACACGCTCGACGGCCCCCCCGAAAGGATCAGCCCCTTCGGCTTGAAGGACTTGATCTTATCCATCCCGGCGTTGAACGGGAATATTTCGCAATAGACCTTCGCTTCGCGCACCCTGCGGGCGATGAGCTGGGTGTACTGTGACCCGAAGTCGAGGATCAGTATTCGTTCACTATGGATGTCCGACACGGAGGCTCCTTTCAAATCCGGAAACAAAAGAATCAAATTCTACCAGTTTTTTACCACAAAGACACCAAGACACAAAGAAGGGCTTAAATACTTAAGTTAGTCAAATCTTAAAGACATTCGTGTGTTACTTCGTGCCTTCGCGACTTCGTGGTGAAAAGGTTCTAAAGCCGGCTGGTCAGGGTTAGATTATCTTACCCTATGTCATGAATGCCTGTCAATCTGAACATGCGACCGGCCAAAACTCACCTTGACAAGGATTGCCGTGTCCGTTTATTATCATTCATATGAAGGAATCGCTTTACCGAAGATTGCAGGAGACCGCGCACCGCGTGGCCGGTTCCCTGCCGCGTCCGCTGTTCTACAGCCGGGAGACTGGTGCCGTACGCCGCTCCGAGGAGATGCTGAAGACCCATGCGCTCATCCTCAAGTGCCATGCTCATCTGGACGAATCACAGCTGGAATGCGCGCATGGCCTGTGCCACTGCGAGGCAGTAGCGCGGGATGCGGGCGCCATTGTCCTGATCGAAGGCCGCAACCGGGGAATGGACCAGGTAGACATTGATCCGCTCTTTACCGCGGCGATCATAGCCGGTCTCCTGCATGACATCAAACGCAGGGAACAGGACCACGCGGTCTTGGGAAGTCTGGAGGCGGAGAAGATCCTGAAAACGCTGTCCGTGGATGAACGCAGCCGCTCCTACATCTCGTACGCGATACGGAACCATGAAGCGTTTAAAGCGGTCTGTGAACTGGATGACTCAGAGGGCTGCATGGTCAGCGACGCGCTCTATGACGCCGACAAGTTCCGTTGGGGACCGGAAAACTTCACCGCGACGCTCTGGCTCATGGTCGAAGACCACCGGATACCGCCTGAAACGCTGTACAGATCCTTTAAGGAAAAAATGAACGGGATCGAAAAGATCAAGGAAACCTTCCGGACCGGCACCGGCAAACAGTACGGCCCGGAATTCATCGATCAGGGAATAACGATCGGCAGGGTTATCTATGATGAGATGAGCGAACTTCTCACCAACCGCGAGTAGCGGAGGTTTCCTCCTGACTCCTGACAAACTGGAACAGAGAGGTCAAAACCAAAAAGCGTCTCATGCAAAAACGTACCCTCGTGGCCCTCTTCTTGGCCATTGCGCAAAATATTCTTCCAATTTTGAGAAGAATTTTAGCATCTACTCAGGTCAAATCAGGTCAAAATCTGTTAGCCGCGAAAGAACCCCCGATAAGACATTTCGAGGGCAGGCTCCAGGATCGCAGAGAAAATTATAACTGAAATACATGGTTTCAGGTTTTTCTTTGAGTTCTTTGCGTTCTTTTGCGGCCAATCTGAGTAGTTACGAATTTTATTTGCAACTGCCTAATCGATGTCTCCGATCTGCCCCTTCTCCTTATTTCCGTACACCTTCCTCATCACCGTGTCCGTCCGCTCCTTGCGCGCCTCGGAAACCCCGTCCCGTATCTTGAGCGTCTCCTCCGCGAACATCGCCGCCCGGAGCCACTCGAATCCAAGCTTCAAGAGCTCCTCATCATCGGTACGAACCTTCTCAATCCGCTCCGCCGGTATATCATAGGTCTCGAGAAAACTGCTTCCGAAAACAAACTCCCTGAAATAGTCGGTATTGGTACTGACCATGAAGAACATCTGGTTCTTGATCTCGGGGAACTCCTTCTCGCCGAATGATTTTTTCTTGATAAGGACCTCCATCCAGCCGCGGTTCATGTCGTCGTAGCGGTCCGCACCCTGGTCCTTGCGCCACTCGGCAACGGTCCAGTCCTTGTTCTCCTCGAACCCCTTGCAGTGGTCCTCTTTGACCATGAAGTAGAACTCGTCCTTGCCGCCCTCAACTTCTTTCTTCCGGAGGGTCGCCATGCCCAGGGGATAGTAGCGGCAGTTGCTCGGCCGGTCCTCGTACACCGTGCAACCGTCGGGCGTCACAAAGGGACAACTCTTTTTTTCATCGGTCCCCATCTTGAGGATTATCACCGGCAGCAGCGTCTTTCCCAAAATCTCGATGGTGCAATATTGATTGATAAAATCCTCGGTGGTCATGCCCAGCCGCTTCCTGAGGCGCAGGAGGTCGTAGGGCGGCAGAACAATGTTGATATTGCTGCAGCAGGCCGTAAAGCACGAAACGCCCTTGTGACAGCGGAATTTGAACCTGCTGTTCTCCGTCAACTTGATCGGCACAACCTTGTCGCTCTTGCTCTTTTTTAACGGTTCGACGTCAAAATCATCCGGCTTAATATCTTTCATCTTATCTTTCATCTTGTCTTTTTTATTTTTCATGACTACCCTCTCATCTTTTTGCTTTTTCATTCCGCACTCCGCAATCCGAATTCCGCATTCGGTTCACTTCATCCATCCCTGTATCTCGTAATGCTGCTTAATGAAAAGCTCAACACCTTCGTGGTCAGACCCCAGAATATTCTTGAACCTGTCGAGCGCTTCGTAAAACGGCATCTCGCGTACACCGCTGGTCAGATTATCGGCATAAGAGACGAGCTTCTCTTCCATTGTCAACGGTAAATAATCTTTTTGAGGAAGTCCGAGCCGCGCAGCTTCAGCTGCGGTAATGCCTGCGCCGATGTGCCGCTCAATGATCAGCGCGAGCTGCTCTGAAAAACCAAGCTCGCGCGCGATTTCGACCCCTGCCACAGCGTGGTCGATGCCGTGAGTCCTGGCCCTGCCGATGTCATGGAATAGACCGCCTTGTCTGACCAGTTCCCGGTCAAGGGCAGCCTTGACACGTACGACAAGGGAAACCGCTGTCGCGGAAACGGCAAGACAGTGCTCCACGACATCCCTGGAGCAACCAGCAGTGATTAAAACCTCAGCCTCCCGCATAGCCTGAGGATAATACCACTTTACGAATAAATTTCAAATGAAGAACCCCGCGCCGCGATGGTGATAAAAAAAGGCTGCCCCATCAAATGGGGCAGCCTGGTTAATACGGTTGCTGCTTACTTTATCAACGGTACAATGAGAAGAGCGACGATGTTGATGACCTTGATCATCGGGTTGATGGCCGGTCCTGCGGTGTCCTTGTAAGGATCGCCGACCGTATCGCCCGTCACCGAGGCTTTGTGTCCTTCGCTGCCCTTTTTGTGCACAACGCCCTTGCTGTCCGTGACGCCGTCCTCGAAGGACTTCTTGGCATTGTCCCATGCGCCGCCGCCGGAGGTCATGGCAATGGCCTGGAACAGGCCGGTCACAATGGCGCCGATGAGCACGCCGCCGAGGGCTTCCTTGCCCAGGAAGAGGCCCACCACGACCGGTACGACCACCGGAAGGAGCGCCGGGAGCATCATCTCATGGATGGCGCTCTTGGTCACGATGTCAACGCACTTGCCGTATTCCGGCTTGCCGGTGCCTTCCATAATTCCTTTGATCTCGCGGAACTGTCTGCGAACTTCCTCCACCACACCGCCTGCCGCCTTAGCCACGGACTCCATAAGGAGCGCGCCGAAGTAGTAGGGGAGCAGGCCGCCGATGAACAGGCCGCAAAGAACCATGGGGTTCGAAAGGTCGAACAGGACCGTGGTGCCGAAGGAGCGTGAATATTCCGAGAACAGCACCAAAGCGGCAAGGGCCGCGGATCCGATGGCATAGCCCTTGGTTACTGCCTTGGTGGTATTGCCGACTGCATCGAGGGGATCCGTGATGTCGCGGATCTCTTTCGGAAGGTGGGCCATTTCAGCGACACCGCCCGCGTTGTCCGTGATCGGGCCGTAGGAGTCGATCGCCACGACGATACCGGTCATGGAGAGCATGGACACGGCTGCCAGCGCGATTGCAAAGATGCCGCCGGAGGCTGCGTTCGCTTCACCGGAGAATCCGCCGCCAAGCCAGTAAGCGCCGAGGATCGAGGCCACGATCACGAGCACCGGCGCTGAGGTGGACTTCATGCTGACTGCGAGTCCGGCAATCACGTTCGTGCCGTGGCCGGTGAGGCTCGCCTGTGCAATGTGCTGCACCGGGGGATACTCTTTAGCAGTGAAATACTCGGTGATCCAGACGATCAGGCCGGTAAGGGCAAGACCGATGAGGGAGATGAAGAACACGGTGTTCGCCGTAAAGACGCCGGCATTCGGGCCGAGGTCGGCGATAAAGCTTTTGGCCACAAAATAGAACGCTATTGCCGCGATAACGCCTGCAACGGCCAATCCCTTATAGAGGGCTCCCATGATGTAGTTGTTCTTGCCAAGTCTGACGAAGTAGGTGCCTACGATGGAAGCAATGATCGAAACAGCGCCGAGCATAAGCGGGAACTCGATCCAGGGGCTGTCCGCGCCGAACACGGTCTTGGCGAGCAGCATGGCGGCCACGAGGGTCACCGTGTAGGTCTCATACAGGTCGGCGGCCATACCGGCACAGTCGCCGACGTTGTCGCCCACGTTGTCGGCGATCACGGCCGGGTTGCGGGGATCGTCTTCGGGGATGTTCTTCTCAACCTTACCCACGAGGTCGGCGCCCACGTCAGCGGCCTTGGTGTAGATGCCGCCCGCGATACGGGCGAACACGCTCATGAGGGAGCAGCCGAAGCCGAGCCCGATGAGAGCGGTGGAAACCTGCTCAGCCGGAGCATAGGTCTTGGCGATGAGGTAAAAACCGGCAAGGCCGATGATGCCGAGGCCCACGACCATGATGCCGGTCACGGAGCCGCCCTTGAACGCGAGACTGAGCGCAGCCTGAAGGCCTTTGCTCGCTGCCGCTGCGGTACGCACGTTGGCACGGAGCGACACCCACATGCCGATGAACCCGGCGAGGGCGGAACCTACCGTCCCGATGATAAATCCGAGGGCTGCCCACTTCCCGAGTGCGGGAACGAAGAACAGGACAAGCACCAGAACCGCTGCGACCATTGCTACTGTCTTGTATTCGCGCGCCAGAAACGCATTAGCGCCTTCCTTCACTGCGTTGGAAATTTCGATCATTTTCTGATTGCCTGCATCCTGCTTGTTCACCCAGATCGCGGTCATGATGCCGTAGATGACACCAGCCACGCCGCATACGAGGGCAAATAAAATCGTGTTACTCATTAGTTCTCCTCCTTTAAATTGATTTATAATACGATAACATCAGTTTCAATATTATTTGCAGGCGCCGCTTCTTCCATCAGCCGCCTGGCTCCGATCGAACCTTTTGTTCCCTCAGGCATCCCTCCCTCATGAGTTTTTAAGACCGGCGCTTACACCTCGAACTTGCCGCCGATCATATCTTTCAGATATATATTCTCCGCTTTCAAATTCTTGACCAGCACCCGGACCACGTCCCGCATGGACAGGAGCCCCACCAGACCGCTCTCTTCCATGACCGGGGTATGGCGGATATTGTTCTGGATCATGATCGCCATCACGTAGTCCAGATCATCGCCGGGTTTGACCACGAGGAGGTTCGTGCTCATGACGGTTTTGATGATCACGTCCTTGCACAGGACCTTGTCCCTGGCCGCGTTCTTCACAATGTCGCGTTCCGTGACAATGCCGACAAGTGTCCCCCGGTCCATGACCAGCAGCGCTCCGATGTTGCACTCCGCCATCTGCTTTGCCGCGTCGAGCAGCGACCGTTCGCTCGTGATGCTGAAGCACTCCAGTCCTTTGATGCTTAACAGCTCTTTAACCTGCATGGTCTGCTCCTCCCTGCGATCAGATGGTGGCCTTACCGCAAAAAAAAACTCCGGCCCCCGCGTGGCGGGCCTCACATTCGCAAGAGTGTACCACAGAGCCATCTTCTTGTGAAGCGAAAGATTCCTGCGTTCCTGCTCCCCGAGGAAATTACTTTCTATCGCGCCCGGAACGAAGAGAGAACACCATCGCGGTCGTGCGATAGAAGAGGTGCGCGAACTTCGAGTACGGCGCGTAGGCAAACAACGACCAGATAAACACGAGATGGAAATAATATACAATATACCCGACATTCATATCAGCCAACCGGAGCGCCCAGGAGAGCATCCCGGTGGTGCCGACACCGAACACGATCAAAAGAAAGATCCAGTCAAAATAGGAACCGATACCCGCCTTGCCGGCCTGTGCAAACCGGTTTATGAGGATAATGATGAAACCCGCCGCGAACGCGATCGAGCTGATAAGGGCAAGAATTTTCACGGGATCGCTCATCGGATACGGCGATTCCCCAAAATGAAAGGGCCCGAATGCCTGAATGCCGAACAACTCATTGCCGTAGAGATAGGCCACTGCCCACATCGTCGTGAGGGTGAGCCCCGCGAATGAGTAAAAGAGAAGCATATGGCCCCACTGCCTGAGCTTGTTCACGTTGCAGTCGGCGAACTTCGAATGTGCGAGGATGGTGGTGAGGGAGGTGATAATGTCTCCCACGAGGCTGCCGCTTGACTTAATCCCCCCTGCCTGGGCCTGCATCCCGCTCCAGAGCCGCTTGATGCCCACAAAAGCCGATAACGCCGCGAAGATCGCCGTCAAGGTAAAGGTAACGTCAATCTGGGGAAATACCGGCATGAACATATGATAGGCCATCTCGCCGTCCGCGCGCGGGATATCGCCGATGTTCTTATACGGCATGATGATATAGAAAAGCGCCATTGGTATCGCGAACAAGAGCCAGATGAGCTTGGGGTCCGTCGCAATCTTCGCAAAGAAGGGTATCATCGCCACGTGCTTGATGCTCTGTTTACGGATAGCGTTCAGGACCTCGCCGGGCTTTGCGCCGCGCGGGCAATAGGCCGTGCAGTCGCTGCACTGGTGGCACAGCCACACATCGGCGCTCGTAATGAGCTTGTCCTTCTGGCCCCATTGGGCCAGGACCATCTCTTTGCGCGGGAAGGGGTTCCCTTCCGGTGTGACGTTGCAGACCACCGAGCAGGTGGCGCACTGGTAGCACTTCTTCAGGGACTCGCCGCCGCCCTTGATGATCTCGTTCACGAACGCCAAATCCGGTTTAATGACTGTTGCCTCTGACATATATCTCCTCCCGCTACTCTGGTTAGGGTTTATTTATTTTCTAACTCCGCACTCCGCATTTCGCAGTCCGCACTTGAACTACATGGTCCTGAACGGATTCGGTCCGATCTCTCTTATCCTGGCAGCAAACTCATTGAGCATGTCCGGCAGTTTATCATACTCGTTGATGGCCACCTGCATGAGCTGGACGCGCTCGGACTCGAGCTGCAGCCGGTTCAGGGTCTCGCTCACCTTGCTGAAGCGGGTGTTCGCCAGCTCACTGCCCTTGATGAAGTGGCACTGATAGTTCTCGCCGAACTTGCAACCGAGAAGCAGCATACCGTCGGCGCCCTTGGACAGCGCGTCGGCGACCCACACCAGGTTCATGCCGCCCAGGCACCGCATGGAAATGAACCGGAATGCCGGATCGATCTTCTTTCCGGCAATAGCCGCTGTGTCGAGCGCCGGGTAGGAGTCGTTCTCGCAGACCAGGCAGATGATCGTCGGCTTGTCCTCATCATCGGAGTAATCTACAGCCTTGAGCATGGAACCTACGATATCGACACTGTAATCCTTAAAGGACACGATGCGCTCGGGGCAGGCGCCCATGCAGGTGCCGCAGCGCCGGCATCGGTTGAGATTGTATTTTGGAATGCCCTTCTCATCCTCGTCGATAGCGCCGAAGGGGCACTCTTCCGTGCACCGCTTGCAGGCAGTGCACTTGATGATCATCGGGTCGGGATAGGTGGTATCCCAGCTGCGCGGATGGACAGCAACGCCCCGCGCCACGTGGTCGAGGACCTGTATGGCCTTGAACGCCGCTCCGGCCCCGTCCTCCTGCGCCTCTGCCATGTTCATGGGCTGGTGAACGCCGCCGGCAGCGTAGATACCGGTCCGCCGGGTCTCATACTGGAAGCAGATGAAGTTCGAATCCGCAAAGCCGGATGCGCCATCGAGGGTCGGGATTTCAGGCCCCTGACGGTATCCGAGGTTCAGGATGTAATCCGGCTTCGGTGTCTGCTCGAGGTAGTTCTTTTTCGCTTCGTCTCCGCCGGTTGCCGCGGCGGTCAGACCGTCGGCATATTCCTGGGGACCGCGCGAGGTCGGCACCAGGCCCGTGGCCAGGACCACAAGGTCCGCCTCGATTTTCACCTTCTCGCCGGTCTTGGTCCCAAAGAGCGTGTTCTCCATCTCAACGAACATGTTGCCGTTCACGGCTTCGGAAACGCCGGTCACATCGGCCTTCGTGAGCATCACGCCCGGATTGTTCTGTGCTTCTTTATAGTAGAGTTCGGTCCTGCCCGGGGTCCGGATGTCCTTGTAGAAGATCATGGCAAGGGCATCTTCATTCTGGCGCACATACTGTGCCTGCTTCAACGACGTTGCGCAACACATGGATGAGCAATAGGGAAGATGGTTCGGATCGCGTTGTCCCGCGCACTGGATAAAGGCCACCTTCAAGGCGGGCTTGCCGTCGGACGGACGGAGCAGCTTGCCGTTATTCTTCTTTGCGATCTCTTCGAGCTCGAAGTTCGTGACCACGTTCTTCATCCTGCCGTAGCCGAGGTAATCGAGCTTGTTCGCATCATACGGCGTCCAGCCCGATGCCATGACAATGGCCCCGATCTTCATGGTCTCGCCATTCGAGAGCGTCACGTCATACAGGCCGGGTTGTCCATCCGTCTTGGAGACCGTCGTTGACTTGTAGACCTTGATATTCGGGTTGCTTTCAACCTCACCAACGGTCTTGGCAATGTCGGTATCGACGATCAGCGGTTTGTTGATATAGGAACCGGTCGGGATCTTCTTATACAGTTTGTTCGCGATGCCGCCAAGTTGGGCGTCCTTCTCGACAAGGACCACCTGCTGGCCCGCGCCCGCAGCGGAAAGCGCCGCAGCCATGCCGGCAATACCGCCGCCGATCACGAGAATCGTATTATTCAGGTCCGGAAGGATGTTCGGCTCCGACAGTTCGGACTTCTGCGCCTTCACAATGCCCATGCTGATGTAATCGTAGGCGGCATCGTTTGTTTCGTCCGTGTTCGGCTCCATGGTCCAGGCAACGAATTCGCGGATGTTGACCCGCTCTACCAGGGCGCCGGGGAACGTGAACTCCGCGGCCTTTACGCGGGGAGAACAGGCGGCGATGACCAGCGTGTTTATGCCGTCCTTCGCCATATCATCCTTGATCAGCTGTATGCCTTCAGGGCTGCAGAGAACATCGTGGAATTTGAAGTTTTGCACCTTCTTGGCTGCGCCGGCGACCTTCTCGACGTCCATCGCCTCCTTGATGCCGCACCCTTTGCAGATATATACGCAGAATTTCTTCTCCATCCTTATTTCCTCCTCAAGCTTTGGATGCTCTTCATGACCACGCCCGTTGCGTCCTGCGCGGACCGCGCCACATCAACAGGGGTCTTGAGCGTCCCGGTCGCATAGATACCCTTCGGGAGTGTTGTCTGGTCCACAAACCCGTCGTCAGTCACCGGAATGCCTGCGCCCGTGAGTGACCGAGACGTGGGCTCCATGCCCGTGGCCAGCACCACCATATCGAAGGTCTCGGTGATCTTGCTGCCGCCCTGGATGTCCTCGGCAGTTACCTTTACATCACCATTCTGCGCCTGCTCGACCTTGGCGACCTTGCCTTTGAGGAAAGACACGTTCTGGTCTTCCTTGATCTTGGTATAAAACCGGTTTTCATACAGTCCGGGGGTCCTGATATCAATATAGAAGATCTTCACCTTGGCGTCGGGATACAGCTCTCTGACATAGGACGCCTGCTTGAGCGAGGCCAGGCAGCAGATGTATGAGCAATGGGCCAGATGGTTCTCGTCGCGCGAGCCCGCGCACTGCACAAAGGCGATGTTCTTCACTTCCTTGCCGTCGGAAGGACGCACGATCTTGCCCAGCGTGGGTCCGTTGGGAGCGGCGATGCGCTCCATCATCATGTTGGTGATGACGTTCTGCACCGTGCCGAAGCCGAGGTTGTCAATCTTCGTTGCATCGTAGGGATTCCAGCCCGTGGCCATGACCACGGCGCCGACCTTAACGGTCACGGTCTCCGGTTTCATGTCGAGCTTGATGGCGTCATAGGCGCAGGCCGCCACGCACTTGGCGCAGGACGGGCCTTTGCAGGTCTTCTCATCGATCACGTACTGGAGCGGGAAGGCCTGGTTGTGCGGGAGATAGGCCGACTTGGTGGTGCTCATGCCGAAATCGAAGTCGTTCTTCCGTTCGACCGGACACGCCTCTGCGCACTTGTTGCAGCCCGTACACTTGTCGTTCACGAACCGGGGTTTGATCTTGATGGTGACGTCGAAGTTCCCCTCCGAACCGGATACCTTTTCCACTTCGGCCATGGTATAGATCTTCACCTGGCCGTTGTTCTTGATGCGTTTGTACTGTATCTCGAGACCGCAGTTCGGCGGGCACATCTTCCAGAAATATTTGTTCAGCTGCGTCACCCGGCCGCCGAGATAGGGGTTCTTTTCCACGATGATGACATCGGAGCCCGCTTCCGCGGCTTCCACTGCTGTCGTGAGGCCGCTGAAGCCCCCGCCGACAACCAATAACCTGTTTTCCGCCATGATATCTTATTCCTCCTTAAAACGATAAAACCGTTCAATTGTAAATTGGAAATTGAAGATTGGAAATTTAAAATTTAAGGATGAAAAACCACGATTTACTTCCATCATTTATCAATTTAAAATTTCCAGTTTCCAGTTTCCAATAAAATCCGGGGAAGGCGCATGCCTTCCCCGGAGTTGAGAATGTTCTTAATGTTTTACAGGAGCTGCATCTTCAACGATCTGTACGTAGGGAACCTTCTTGACTTCCCAAGTGTCCTTCTCCAAATTATACTTGGAGTTCACGAAGCACTTCCAATTGGTGTCGTCGATCTTGTCGAAGTCGCCGCGATAGTAGTAGCCGGGATACCGTGACTCTTCCCGGAACAGGATGTGGCGGGCATGGGCCTCCACGGAGAGGATGCGGTGATAGTTCTCCCAGCAGCGCATCAGTTCGTGCAGGTTGCTTGCCGCCATCTTGGACGTGTCTTCCTTCAGGACCTGAAGCTGCTTCAAGCCTTCATCGAGCATGGTCTTGGAGGTCATGTACCAGGTCCCGATGCCGCCAAAGTACTCGTCGGCGATCTTCTGCAAACGGGTCTGGAGCATCTTCGGTCTGATGTAATTCGGGTTGATAAAGGGGTCCGTGGTCAGGGTCTTGTGCTTCTCATACACTTCGAAGGGCAGATAGAGCTCTGCCGCCAGATGATCAGCCGTCTCTTTGATCGTCGGCTTGTAGTCCGGATGATCGAGGATGAACGCGATTGCGCTCTTCGCCGCGATGCGGCCCTCGGCATGTGAACCCGAGGAGAACTTGTGGCCCGAGGCGCCGCAGATATCGCCGCACATAAACAGGCCCTTGACGGTTGAATGGCGATTATAGTTTCCTGCCGGCCATTTTTTGTTCCACTCTTCCGGCGCGCCGATGTCATCGGGACCGCAGCACCAGAATCCTGCGCAACCTGCATGCGAACCGAGGAGATAAGGCTCGGTCGGCATGATTTCGGACGGGACCTTGTCCGGCTCGATGTTCTTGGCGGCCCAGAGGCCGGCCTGGCCGATGGCCATATCGAGGAAGTCTTCCCATGCTTCAGCTTCGAGGTGCTTCACCTTCTTGGCGCCCTCTTTATCGCCGAGCTTTTCCTTGAAGTTCTTGTTGATGGCGGCCATTGCCTCGTCCGTCCTCATGAGGATCGGGCCCTTGCCCAGCTTCATGTCGCGCATCATGAGGTGGTTGCGGATGGCTGTGCCGAGGTTATCGACATACTTGCCGTATTTTGCCTTGGCCTCTGCCAGGGCTTCCGGGTTGACGCAATAGTCTTCGCCGAGGCTGTTGGTCGCCTTGGCTTTGAAGAACAGGAACCATGCGCCCACCGGGCCGTAGCCGTCCTTGAAGCGGGCGGGCACGAAACGGTTCTCCATCATGGTGAGCTCTGCGCCGGCCTGCAGGCCGAGGGCATAGCCGGAGCCGGAATTCCAGACCGGATACCATGCGCGGCCCTGACCTTCCTGGGTCGACCGGGGACGAAACACGTTTACCGCGCCGCCGGCTGCCAGCACCATGGCCTTTGCCTTGAATATGTAGATCTTGTTCTCACGTACGCTGAAACCGGCCGCTGCTGCGACGCGATTGGGGTCCTTGGCGTCATTGTAAAGCTTCACGATGAACACGCGCTCGTAATGGTTCGTCTTCTCGCCGGTGGCGGCGCGGTTGGTCTCAAGGGCCTTCTTCGCGGCTTCGGCCACGATGACCTTGTAGGACTCGCCGTTGATCATGATCTGCCACTTGCCTGAACGGACCGGCTTGCCGCCGTCCTTCAGTGAGACCTTGCCGGCTTCCTTTGCCTGGAAACCGTCGAGAGAGAAGCCGTCATCGCCCATCTTCCAGATCGGAAGGCCCCACTCCTCGAACAGCTGCACGGAATCATCAACAACGCGGCCGAGGTCATAGACCAGGTCTTCGCGGATGATGCCCATGAGGTCGTTCCGTACCATTTTGACATAGTCCACCGGATCGTTGTCACCCATGTAGGTGTTGATGGCCGACAGACCCATGGCAACTGCGCCGGACCTGTCGGTCGCGGCCTTGTCCACCATGATCATCTTGATCTTCTTTGGATTTGCCCAGCGGGCGCCTTCGAACGCCGCGCCGCAGCACGCCATACCGCCGCCGATGAGGAGAAGATCGGTCTCAATCTCTTCAATCGCCGGCTTCGCGCAGAACGAAAAATTACAGGTTTCTTTTTCCATTTTTCATATCCTCCTTATTTCTTCATTACTGGCAAGGCCTTCGTTGTGGTGAAGAGGCCCGGCTGTTTGAGTTTTGCATAATCGACCTCGGGCTTGCCCTTGAAGGGATCGACCGAACCTTCCACCGTTGTCCTTATCGGGAACTTGAAGCGCTTGAGGATCCCGTTCCGGAACTTGATGGTCCACATGATGGAGTCCGTACCCCTCATCGGGATAACGTTCGCCCCAAGGGGAGCAAAGTCCTGGTAGGCCCGGATCTCGATCGCCTGCTGCGGGCAGATCTTGACGCAGTTGTAGCACTCCCAGCACTGTTCCGGCTCCTGGTTGAACGCCTTCATGATGTCCCTGTTCAGGGCCATGAGGTCGTTCGGGCAGATATACTGGCATGCAGTCTTATCTTGCGCCTTGCAACCGTCGCACTTCTCTGTAATCACATAACTTGGCATGTTTCTGAACCTCCTATCTATAGAATGTTAAGTTAAACTGCATCTGCAGTCGTTGTTCCGTAGTTTACTTGTGCGTATGCGTGCCTTCGGCGTGGCTGTGCAACTTGATCTCCACCTTCTCGGTGAGGCCCGCATAGTATTTCTTGAGGATCTCGAGCACTTCGGGGCGGCTGAAATGATCCGGAACATTCTCGCCCTCGGAGAGCATCTTCCGGAGCTTGGTTCCGGACAGCATGAGCCGGTCATCCTTGCCGTGGGGGCAGGTCCTCATGGAGGCCATGCCGTCGCACTTGAAGCAGTAGAACGTATGATCGATCTTGAGGGGCTGGGTCTCGAGCGCGCCCTTCGGGATATCGTCGAAGATTTTCTGCGCGTCAAAGGGGCCGTAGTAGTCGCCCACGCCGGCATGGTCGCGTCCGACGATCAGGTGGCTGCAGCCGAAGTTCTGGCGGAAGAGCGCGTGCAGGAGCGCTTCACGCGGACCGGCATAGCGCATCTCCATGGGGTAACCGCACTGGATGGAGGAGTCCTTTACGAAATACTTCTCCATGAGGGTGTTGATGGCGTCGGCGCGGACATCGGCCGGGATATCGCCCTCTTTGAGCTTGCCCAGGATCTGGTGGATCAGAACGCCGTCCATGGTCTCGATGGCAATCTTGGCGAGGTACTCGTGCGAGCGGTGCATGGGGTTCCGGGTCTGGAACGCCGCGATCGTGCTCCAGCCCTTTTCCTCGAACATCTTGCGGGTCTGCTTCGGGGTCATGTAAATGCCCTTGAAGGTCTCGGGGAAATGGGCCTCGGAGAGGACCTTCACCGGACCTGCCAGGTTCACATCAGGCTGTCCCATGACCTTCTGAACGCCCGGATGTCCTGCAACATCCACGGTGCGGAAGATCTGCTTGCACTCATGTTCCTTGTCGGACTTGGACATGGCGTACTTCTCGGTCACCTTCATGGTGGCCATGATCGTGCCCGAGTCTTCATCCACGAGGGTGATCTCTTCATTCTTCTTGAGCGAGTCGGCGAAATCCGTGGACGCCGAGAGCGTCACCGGGACCGGCCAGAACGTGCCGTCCGCCATTTTGAACTTGTCGCAGACACCCTTCCAGTCTTTCTTGGTCATGAAACCCGTAAGCGGGGTGAACGCGCCGATGCCCATCATCACGAGATCTGCGGTCTCGCGGGATGAGATCTTGAGCTGCTTCAGGGTCTTGGCCTTCTTCTGTTCCTTTTGAAGGGCCGCGCCTTCCAGAAGAAGCGGCATGAGCTTCTTCTTTTTGCCGTGAGGCTTTACCAGTGCCATAGTGTTTCCTCCTTGAGAGAATTTAAATAGGTCTGATCGGTCCGATCTGACATATCTGACCGATGATGATCCTTTACCCGAGAACTGCAACCACCTTGGTGAAGATATCGTTAATGCTGCCCGTGCCCATGATGGTCTTCATGATATTTTTTTTGGAATAGTAGTCGATGAGCGGCGCGGTCTGCTTCGTATACACCTCAAGCCGCTTCTTGATGGTCTCTTCCTTGTCGTCGTCGCGCTGAAACAACACGCCGCCGCACTTGTCGCAGAAGCCTTCTTTTTTCGGGGGAGAGAAATAGATGTTGTACATCTGCTGGCAGGCTTTGCAGGTCCGCCGGCCGGTGAGGCGCTTGAGGAGGTCGTTCATGTCCACGTCGATGTTGAGGGCGGCGGTGAGCGGCATGCCCATGCCGGTGAGTATCTTGTCGAGGGCCTCGGCCTGGGCCGTGTTGCGCGGGAACCCGTCGAGGATGAAGCCGGCCTTGCAGTCAGGCTGTTTGATGCGCTCTTCAACGAGTCCGAGCACGATCTTGTCCGACACGAGTCCGCCCGAATCCATGATCACTTTTGCTTCCTTGCCGAGCGGCGTGCCGTCTGCAACAGCCTTGCGAAGAATGTCGCCCGTGGAGATCTGCGGGATCCTGTACTTCTCGATCAGCATCTTCGCCTGCGTACCTTTACCGGCGCCGGGAGCGCCGAGCAGCACAACTCTATGGGCCATGAGGATGTGACCTCCGTGAATAAGGATTTTGTGTTCAGTTAAATGTGTTCAATTAAAAAGACAGAAGGCGTAATAAGCCCGTGTATGATTTTAGACAGGTGCATATAATCGTTGATATCGAGTTGTTTTTCAAGTTAATAATAATAATTTGAATATTAGTTTTGTTTATAAATGGCGGGGAGAATGAAGGGAAGAGGCAAGTTTTTCAAGTGCTTTGCCCCGGTGACTGAGCCGGTCTTTCTCGTCACCTGACATCTCGGCAAATGTGTTTTTGCGGCCCTTGGGAATGAACACCGGGTCATAACCGAACCCCCGCGAACCGCGGGGCTCATGTCCTATGCTACCTTCGGCATATCCGAAAAAAGTCTTGACCGATCCGTCCGGGAAGGCCAGAGCCATGCAGCAGACAAACCGGGCGCCCCGCTTCTCGTCCGGAACATGGTTAAGTTCGGAGAGAAGCTTTTCGTAGTTCCTGACATCATTGCCGCCGACGGCACTGCCGGCATACCGGGCTGAGTACACACCGGGCGCGCCGCCAAGGGCATCTACCTCGAGCCCTGAGTCGTCAGCAAGGGCGGTCTTGCCTGTGCATGCGCAGACCTCGCTTGCTTTCTTGACCGCATTGCCTTCAAAGGTGTCCCTGTCCTCAACGGTTTCTGGGCAAGCCGGGAAATTGTCGAGGGAAAGAATGCTTATCGGAAGGTCGGCGGTTATCCGCCTGATCTCTTCGATCTTCTTTTTATTGCGTGTGGCGAGAACGATTTCCATGAGAAGCGTACCGTAGCACAGAAGCTTCCCTTTTGCAAGCAGGCCTTACCTGGCCGCAAAAAAGGCGGACAGCGTTCGAGCTCGCTGTCCGCCGTGTCCGTTCACCGGAGGTGAAAACCCGTCTATTTCTGGTCCACCGTTTCCTTATTATACGCTTCGTCGCTCACGACGGACTTGCTCAGCGCCACGAAGGGCGTCAGGCCGACGCGCACTGATGTACGAAGTGACTCGTGTTGCCGGATGAAATCCGCAACCGGAGGACTGACTGCATAATAGAAGTGCACGAATTGCCTGCCCGCCGCATTCGTCAGGAGATACTCGTCCCGAAAGGCGCGGAGGTAACGCACGTCCGTCGCCATGGGTGTTCCATACGCAGCAGTCGCAATAAAGCAGCCACCCCCTCCACCGCCTGAACTCCCGTCTCCGCCGCCTGTTGTCGTTGTTGTTCCTGAACCCACGGTTCCACCACCGCCTGTTGTTGTTGTCGTAGAGGAGGTTATCTTGGCCACAAATCCATCAAACAGGCCGCCCCCGTGTGTGCTCTGGAATGCGCTCGATACCGGGAAGTCCGTTGAATCGGTCTGGCCCACAACGATAACATCCTCATTGCCGTCCAGGGCGATACCAAAGGCCTTGTCTCCGCCCCCGACATTGCCTGTGCCGCCCAAGTAGCTTGAATACAGGAGCGCTGTACCGGTCGAATTGAGCGCCGTGACAAAGGCTTCGGTATTCGAGCTTGCCCTGGCGGACTGGATCGCATCAACCGTCGTCGGGAAGTTGGAGGAGTCCGTTTCCCCGGCGACATAGGCATTGCCTGCGCTGTCCAGAGCGATGCCGTGACCGGTATCCGATGAAGAAGCGCCGCCAAGAAAGGTGGAATAGAGCAGCGTGCTGCCGGTTGTATCCAGCTTGGCAACAAAAGCATCGCCCGCACCCGCATAGGCGACCTGGTACGCGCCTGTTGTCGTTGGGAAATTTGACGCCGATGTTTTGCCTGTCACATAAGCATTCCCCGAAGAGTCCACAGCGATGCCGTATCCATAGCTGTCGCTCGATCCGCCGATGGTGGATGCATAGACCACGGATCCTGCAGAATCGAACTTTACTACCAGAACCTGGCGATAAGGGACTGTCTGATTGATGTCGGTCTCTCCGGTAACATAGGCATTACCGCTGCTGTCCACAGCTACCGAATACGCATACTCCCAGCCCGTGCCGCCATAACGGGTGGCATATTTAAGCGATGATGCTCCGGTTGCGGCCGTATCGATCTTGACCATGAATGCATCATATAATCCCGCAGTGCCGCCCGTATGGGTGCTGTAAGTTCCTGCCGTCGGCCAGTTCGGGAACATCGATGTATTGATCGCTCCGCCGCCGCATACATACGCATTGGCACCCTGAACTGCGATTCCGTAGCCAAGGGCGCTGCTGCCGCTCTGGAGTATCGTGGAATAGAGAAGGGCAGACCCGGCGCTGTTGAGTTTGAAGACAATCGCGCCGTCACCGGGAGTCGTGGTGAAACCATTGACGACCGGGAAGGTCGCTCCGCTGCCGGGATTATCTGTTTCTCCCGTCACATAGGCATTGCCGCTGCTGTCAACGGCTATCGCATAACCCTTGTCCTGGGTATTGCTGTCGCCGACATAGGTGGAATATACAACGGTCCCGGCGGCGCTGATCTTCATGACAAAGACATCGTAGTCCGAACCGGCGTGCCCGGTTGCACTGGGGAAGTTCGTCGAGTTCGTATACCCCGTCACATAGATATTGTTCGAGCTGTCAACAGCCACCGCCTTCGCGTAATCATAGCCATTGCCTCCAAGGAACGATGAAAACGCGAACACCGGGTCGATGTAAAGCGTTTTTCCCGCATCGTAGGAAGCAACCTGGAACCCGACCTCATGACTGCCTGTCGCTACATAAGAACCGGCGACTTGCTGTCTCGTTCCGTTGACCTCCTGGTACACCACGGGTGCTTTTTGCACGATCCTGTCCGTGCCGGTATGAATAACGAGGTTGCCCTGCGTGTCGATGCTGAGCCTGTCCTCGCCCGTGAAGCCGAGGCGGATCGCTTTCGGGTCAGAGCCCGGCGCAACCACAAAGTCATACTCAAGCTGGTTCTGGTTCCCGTAGAACACGAGATCGATGCCGGGATAGAGTTTCTCGTACCGCACTTTGGCATAGGACTGGATGTTCTTTCGCCATTGAGACTGATCGCCGATCAGATAGTTGCTCCTCCCTGCAAGCGGTTCAAGTCCCGTTACGTTCGCGTGCGGGTCAGCGCCGTTCCAGCTCATGCGAACGACCGCGGTTTCCTGTTCTGCTGACCGCCCTACCGTTGCGCTCGACCTGTTCAGCGTGATCACCGATTCGGTCGGCGTCAAGAAAAGGGTATACCCTCTCCCGCGCGACAGAAACTTGACCTGCCTGTCAGTCTGTCCCTTGTTTTCCTCGAAATGCAAAGGCGCTCTTCCGAAATTCCGCAGCGCCTGTGTTTTAGAAAGAACTCCCGAAGGAGCGGCGTTCGAATGAGACGATGTTCCCTTTGCTGCCTGGGTTATTGCATAACCCGTCAGACAACCGATAAAAAGCACACTCAGCACAACCATACCTGTTTTTTTTCTACCACTCTTTTGCATACTGTCCCCTTTCGATTATGTGAATCAACATCCGCCTGATACGACTGCCGCCTGGAGCTCCTCTTTCTTAATCTATCTGAAAGTAAACCAAGATACAGAGCTGGTCGTTTTTTTACAAGGTAAAATTCACCCTATATCAAAAAAATATAGCAATGTTAATTGTAATTTTAGAAATCCTGCAGTAATAAAAAACGGGACTGGATTCGGTTTCGGGGCAATCCGGGAAATCATCGGGCAAAAGGATCGTGATCGGCATGCCGGCGGTGATCCGCCTGGTCTCTTTGATCTTCATCTTATTGCGTGTGGCGAGTACAATGTCCATTAGGAGAAGCTTTACAAGGGCGGCTGAAAAGAACAATGCAGTTGAAAAAAAGCATGCGTCTATGCTATCCTTACAGTAACCTCTTGTCCGCAGCCCGGCTTGAATTCTTGTTCGACGGCGATTCTGACATCCTCGCTTGTCGAAAAAGCTCCGGCGCTGACGAATAAATATGATCCGAAAAGGAGCCCCTGATGGAAGAAGAAACAGCACCTGAATTGATCCCCGCGTTCCAGGACAGGATAAAAGAGATCAGCACGATGCTCTCCAACAACCTTTCCCTCTCCGCCCTCTATATCAATTGTTCCCGGATCAACAAGATCGAAGGGTTCTGCGGCAAAAAAATGTACCTGGAGATCGTGAAGAAGATCCAGGAGACCATCGTGGCGATGCAAGGGAAACAGATTCGATATGATGATATCATCGTCGCGAACAGCGCGGGAAGTGACGAGGTCACCATCTTTCTGTCGGGTAAACGCGATAAGAAGGACTTTTGTTCTTCGGACCTGGAGACCCTCTGTGAGAGAATAACAGGCCATCTCAACAAGCAAGTGTTCCCCATTACCTTCCCTTATCTCCGGGGGAACCCGAAGATCTCCATCGGCTACGCCGTCGTCATCCATAACCCTCTGATGCGGGATGAACGTCTGCTGAACAAGCTCGTTGAAGATGCGAAGACCATGGCCAATTACTATGAGTTTAAGCGGGTCATGCGGTACAAGGAAAAGCTCCAGGAGCTTATTCTCAAAGAAAGCGTTCGCACGATTTTTCAGCCGATCGTTGACTTTAGAAAGAAGGAGATCCTCGGCTATGAGGCGCTGACCCGCGGCCCGGAGGGGACGGAATTCGAAAACCCCTACATTCTCTTTGATGCCGCGGCCGAATCCGACCTGCTCTTTGAGCTCGACCGGCTGTGCAGGAACAAGGCCCTCAAGAACGCGAAGGGATTAAAGAGCGGCCAAAAACTCTTCATCAATTGCCTTCCTTCCATGGTATTGGACCCTGATTTCCGGGACGCTTATCTTAAGTCCCTGCTGGATGAACTGCAGTTGACGCCGTTCAACATCGTTTTTGAGATAACCGAGCGGGAAGCGATCGAGAATTACGAGCTGTTCAACAAGGCGGTGCAGTATTACAAGGACCTCGGATTTGCGATTGCCGTGGATGACACCGGATCGGGCTTTTCGAGCCTGGAAACCGTGGTCGAATTAAAACCTGACTATATCAAGCTTGATATTTCCCTGGTGCGGGGAATAAAAAACAACATGCTCAAGCAGGAACTGATCAAGGCGATCCTGAACCTGTCAGCCAAGATGAATTCCATGGTCATTGCCGAGGGGATCGAGACTGAGGAAGAACTGAATGTGCTCAAGGAGATCGGGGTGACCTTCGGCCAGGGGTTCCTCTTTGCAAGACCGGGACCGGCATTCCCCGTGCTCCTGTAGTTTAATATCATCCGGTTTCAAGCCGGATAAAAATAGTGATTTCGGTGATTGTTTTTAGTATAATGATGCCATGCTTAAAGACGCATTAATAAAAACCAACCCCTACCTGAAAAATTCCAACGAGCGAGAGGCAGCTCTCTCTATTACAGTAGAGAGTTCCACAGCCATAGAAGGTGTGCGAATTGCCGGTCTGAGCGCGCGCAAGCCTTCCAAGAAGCGGGCGCGACCTGCTACTGTTCATGAGTCCGCAGCGTCCTACGGATCACGTCGCTGAAAACCGTTGTCATAGGTTCATAGTTCCGATCCATTCCCGACTGAACCGCCAAAAAATATTCCTTCGTCTTTTTATCCCCTAATCGCCAACCTCACGCAAGGACGTACATAACGCTTCGCCCTCTTCCTTCGGATTTTATGACGCCGAGCTTTTCGAGCTTGCGTATTTCCTTAAGCGCGCCTTCATCGGCAAGTTTGAACATCTCCCGGACGATCCTGTTCGTGATACGTCCCCAAGCGCCTGATAAGACGATTGCCTGTCGCTGTCCTTATGTAACTTGAGTTTCATTATTTTCACGCTATGTAACTTTACAAGCTTAAAGTTACATAGCGTTCGGCTTACGTAACTTCACTTTCATTCCATAATCTTGAGGATATCCTTGGATACAAACATTCTATTCCGCTGTTTGTCTTGCAACAGTTTAAAAACCTTGCGCTTTTCAAGCCCCTGGCGCGCCATTAAAACAACCACCATTCCGGACGTGCTCGTCATATCTTTTTACTACCGCGCAAAGCTCTTTTCTTATTGGTCTCAAGCTTTTTGATGCTGTCCGCCTTTGCCGATCTCGACCATTTCGGTGATTTCAACGAAATGGTCTTCGACCCGCTGGCCGCTGTCCCTCTGTGTTAAAACACGCGGTGCGCGCTTTTTCGATGACTGCTTCGAAGTTCCGGTAATCCGTATATCCAAGCACCTGGGCGAAATCCCGGCTCGACCAGAATTCGCTGCCTGTCGGATGCGTCCGTCGGATGCGTTCAAATGGAGTAATGGCGGTAGTCGGATTTTCTTCGTTCATACAAGCTCCTTGTCTACGACTTTGCTGTTTGTAGATAGATGCTCTGAATAGATATCGATAGCACGTATAACGACCATTAAGCCAAGCTTGAACACTTCGTCCCGCACAACTCTTCAATCTTTCGAGTTGATTGCGTTCCTGCGATCGAGATGTCGGGTTTCTCCGCCAAAGGGCGACCGGCAAGTTTGCTGCGCAGCGCTTTTTTGCTTTCAAGCATTCGTTTGAGATCAAAGGTCATTTCGCACCCGAAAGGAATGTCCGTTTAAAATCAACCCAATGCGGAATTAAGCCGCGTTTCTGAGGAATTCGGCAAAAGCCGTAAGTGCGGCATCGGCTTCCTTGAGCGTTTCGGGAAAAAGATCGACCAGCGATTTTATTTTGGCGGGATTCAAATGGTAGGAGTAGACATGGCGAACAACATGACGAAACCCCCGGTACCCCTCCAGCTTATCTTTCAGCTCCGGGAGATTACCGCGGGACGCACACCTTGTATTTCACGGCTCATCTGAACGAGCAGTTCCTGATGCCAATTGGCCCCGGCCGGAATGTTCCCGTCAATGGACGATGCGACCCGCTCGAAAATGCGTTCCAAACCCGAGTAGAAGCCGTGCAGGTTCAGTGCGACGCTGTCGAGATAAAAATCATCATTCCTGTTTACAACCATCTCCCATGCGCGCCTGACGCGGTCCGTGAGAGCGGACAACTCCGACAGTTCGGAAAGGATACGGTCAGCCAGCGCGTCCCCGGCCTTGCTCACAGCTCGACTCCTTCCCGTTCAAGAACCGCGCGGAGGGACGGCGAGCAATCCTCCGCATCCACGAGGTCAACCCTCCAGTTGCCGCTGAAACCGGTCGCGAAAGCGACGGCACGGTAAAAATCGGCGGCGGGGATGCCCCAGGCGGCAAGGTCGATATCGGACCATCTGTCAAACTCGCCCCTGGCCAGAGAGCCGAACAGGGCGACCTTCTTCGCCCCGAATCTCCTCTTCAGTTCCTCCGCGATGCTGACAGCGACACCGCGCGCGTCCGTTGCCGATGGACCCGGCGCCGCCTTTTCTTTTTTCAACGTAAACGGCTTATACTGTCGCAACATATCGGGAGTCATATCAAGGGCTGTTTTTGAAGACATGCTTTACCTCCTGCGTTATAACAATCCGCTCTATTGTTACTATGCTATTTTACCTGAACACCCGCGTAATAGCAATAATGCCAGCCAAACAGCAACATTCAAGACGCGACCCTGATATGGTTGACAGTTGTCAAGGAGAAAACAGTTTCCCCGCCCCTCCATGCAAAAGGGATGATATCAGTTATTGCTCCAGGGCATAACCAGAGACGGGACCTATCGGCGACGATTGATCAC